>JAUVGS010000017.1 GCA_030593665.1 Chitinivibrionales bacterium
CTTTATTCCGAATGCTTTCTTCGGTTAGAAAGGAAACTGATAAGGAACTTATTGCGGGTTTATCCCGCGTTAGTTAGCAACATCTTACAATGCGAGACAAGCGGTTCAGGTATGGAAAAAGAACGCATAGTCATTACCGGACTAGGGGCAGTGACCCCTATTGGCACTGGAACTGAAAAATTCTGGAATGCTGCGGTGAAGGGTACCGATGGTGTTCGGCCTATAGAGTCCATTGACGTTACTGACTATAAAACAAAGACCGGTGGTGAAGTACGGGATTTCAATGCTGAAGAGTATCTCTCTCCTGAGAAAATAGCCATCATGGGACGCTCCAGCCAGTTTGCCATAGCGGCAGCGAAAATGGCACTGGAAGACGCGGACCTGAACCCCGCTGATGAGAATCCATTCCGGATCGGTGTCAGTGTCGGTACCACCATGGGTGAGCCACAGATACTGAATCAGGGAATCAACATTAAATATAAAGAATCCAGCGTAAAGGGTATCCCGGCGGGGCTTCCTCGCCAGTATCCCTGCGGTGTCATACCGGCTAATATCGCACGTGAATTCGGTGTAAAAGGACCGGTAATAATAATTCCTACTGCCTGTGCTGCAGGAAATTATGCTACCGGCTATGCCCTGGATTGTATTCGCCTGGGCAGAGCGGATGTTGTTATTGCCGGCGGCAGTGACCCTTTTTCCAGTATCGCTTTCACGGGGTTCAACCGCCTGCTTGCAACAACATCGGATGTATGCCGTCCGTTTGATAAAAATCGCAATGGCATGGCCGTAGCTGAAGGGGCCGGCATGCTGATCATCGAAAGTCTCAGCCACGCGCAACAACGCAATGCGCGCATACATGCAGAGATACTCGGTTACGGTCTCGGGTGTGACGCCTTTAAAATGACCATACCTGACCCGACCGGAGGCGGTGGCATAATCGCATTGCGTAAAGCGCTGGACCATGCGGGCATTTCTCCCGATGAGGTAGATTATATCTGTGCACACGGCACCGGAACAGGAGAGAATGACAAGAGTGAAACGCTTATTGCGAAGGAAGTTTTTGGACAACGGGCATACGACGTGCCGATGTCCTCTATAAAATCAATGGTGGGTCACACCATGGGAGCGGCCTCTGCAATTGAAGCCGTTGCCTGTGTACTCATGCTGAAAAACAACACGATCCTGCCGACGATCAACTATTCCGAACCGGATCCGGATTGTGACCTTGATTATGTGCCAAACGAAGCCCGTGAAGCTGAACTCAATACCGTCGTTTCGAATGCATACGCGTTTGCAGGAAACACTTCAGCGATAGTACTCAGAAAGTTTAACGGGTAACAGGAAATTATGAACAATACAAAACTGGTTATCACCGGTGTCAGCAGTATAAGCAGTCTCGGAATCGGTTATGAGGCTATGGCTGCGGGTCTGTTAACCACTCCTGAGCGAAGCGGTGTAAAAACATTTGAGTTTCATGAACTTGATGCTGAGACACCCTGCTTTCGCGTTACCGGTTTTGAACCGGCTGAAATCCTCGGTAAAAAAGGACTCCGTACAAAAGACCTTGCCACCAAGATACTGCTTGCAACGATGGAACTCGGTTTTAAGGAGCGTTTTGCAAACGAATCAGTAGAGACAAGGCCGGGAATAGTGGTCGGCACATCATTCGGCAGCTTACAGAGTATCGGTGATTTTCTGAGTGACTCTATTGTCAACAGCGTGAACGCAGTTAATCCCATGCATTTTGCCAACACCGTGATAAACTCACCGACCGGTAATGCAAATATCCGTTATGAAGTTAAACAGCTCAGCACAACCATATCGACCGGTTTAAATTCGGGCATTGATGCGCTCATTTACTCATGCGACCATATCCGTTCGGGATATATCTCAGCGATTGTTGCCGGCGGCCTGGAGGAGATAAGCTATTATGTTCTCGCTGGTATGGAACGTAGCGGCATGCTTTCATCATCAGGTGTGATGCGGCCGTTTGCACAGGATGCCGACGGAATCGTTATGGGTGAAGGGTGTGCTCTGTTCCTCATTGAAACCGAAGCTTCGGCAAAAGCCGGAGGCGCTACTATCATTGCAGAAATTGCCGGCTACTGCAATGCGTTCGACCCCGGCAACGGCACTCCCGGTTTTAATCCGGACGGTGAAGGCGCCCGATTCTCAATACGTGAAGCACTGATCATGGCGGATATCGAACCGGCTCAGATCGGATTCATCGCATCCGGCGGTAACGGCGTCCCCTCCGGAGATACCATGGAATCTATGGTGCTTGCTGAAACGTTTGGTGATACGCCGGTGACTGCCTATAAGATAAAAACCGGCGAATGTTATGGAGCATCCGGGGCATTGTCCTGTGCCTGTGCACTCGCCGATATGAAAAACAACCGGATAAGCGGAACCGGCAGTTCGTATGTGGTGAGCAATCCTATTAATCTCATATCAGAGACCGTTGAAAACAGAGAGACAGAATATGCACTGGTGACACTATTTTCCAGTGAGGGAAATTGTTCATCACTGATTATAAAAAATATTTGATAACAATTTTTGTATACAATAACTATAGAGGAGAACGATACATGGATACAGCCGAAATTAAAGGAATCATTCGCGAAATTATTACAGAAATCGCTGAAGATATGGATGTTGCTGCAGAAAAAATAACTGATAGTGCACATTTTGTTGAAGATATGGAACTCGATTCTATGGCGTTGCTTGAAGTTCTTGCCAGCATGGAAAAGAAATTTAGCGTCTCAATTCCTGAATCAGAATTCCCTAATTTGATTTCTGTCGATTCCTGTACGGAAACGGTTGAGAAATATCTCGCAGAAAAAGGATAGTATGGTATTTCTATAACAGGGATATATAAAAAAGCGTCCTTTTAACAGGGCGCTTTTTTAAATTCCTTTTTCCGCAGACACAATTATATACTATCACTACCTGTTTTTATTTATAATTCTATATGACCTGATTAAGTGGCTCCCTGGCTTACATGCGGTTACGATCGCCTCTGCTTCGCGGTCATAAACTTCGCCACAAAGCATGCCCTCGACTTTGATCGGGGGACCCTAAGTCACGAAGAATATGGGAAAAAGGAAAAAGACCGTGTAAAATTTATTTTAGTACCTTACAGATTACTTTCTTGTTTTTTATGGTTACAAATTTATTTGTTACAATACTTTATTCCGAATGCTTTCTTCGGTTAGAAAGAAATCTGATAAGGAACTTACTTGCGGGTTTATCCCGCGTTAGTTGTAGGCAACTCTCTGAATTTTATTATTCTTTACCCTATAGATCCTTAGCGTCTTCGTGTTTTAGTGGCGATTGAATAATTCAGGATAAATATGTACCGATTAATGATCTACCTCAGAAACAGACTATTTTCATTAGTAACCGTTCAAGGTTGAAATCTAAAATTTCAAATTTCAGCGTTCTGTGAACGCTTATTTTAAGGAAGGAATGTAGACTATGGGCTATACCAGGGAACGGGCGTTGCACACTATACCAATCAGAATAGTTGCTCAAACGTTTTGTATTCTCATTCTTCTCGTATATATATCTTCGGCTGCCGTGATTAATTCCGACGGATGGCAAAAGCTCGTTGACAATAAGCCGTTTGAAGCGCAGAAAATTTTCAGTGAAAACACTACCCATTCCGACAATAAAACCGCTGGTGAAGCATTTCGTGGACTGGCATTCACCTTCAAGTTTCTCGGTGAATACGACACCACCATGGCCCTGCTCTTCAAGAGTTTTTTAGCCGATAAAGACACGCTGCTCTTTAATGCGGCATGGATAAATATTCTCTCATTCGGGCGTGACTGGATCGGCCATACGCTCAAAGACGGCTACAAGGTCATGAAAATGATAACCAGAAAGCCGAGTTTGTATACCGGTGACCACCTATCCCAGTTCATCGATCGATATGTTAATGACGGGAAGATATCCAAGGCCCGGAAACTGGTAAACAGGATGGGTATTGTCCGCACCTTCCGTATGATCGGCCCGTTTGATAACATCTCCGGCTCAGGGTATAAAAAAATATTCCCGCCGGAAAAAGAGATTAATTTTTCGAAAAAATATTCGGGAAAAGACGGTGCTGAAGCCTTATGGTTTCCATTCCACAACCACAAAACAAACGGCTGGGTATTTACCGAATATAACTTCAACTCGTCCAACGCAATCCTTTACTACTATAGCAATGTATACTCTAAAAAGGAACAGGATGTTTTTATAGGATTTGGTGCGTCGGGCTCATTTAAAGTTTTCCTTAATGACAACATCGTGCTGGCCGACTCTGTATTCCGCAATACCGGCACTGACATGTTCATGCAGAAAGTCCGTCTGTTCAAGGGAGAAAATAAACTGCTCATTAAGATCGGGCATGAGTTAAAAAATTCCAATTTTCTCGTCAGGTTCATGGATGACCAGGGCAAGGCACTACCCTCAGTCACCTATAAGAATACCCCGGGCGCCTTTAAAACTGACACGACACTGTATAAAAATCTTTCCAACTCTCCCCTTACAGAACGTATCGAACAGGTACTGCTAAACCGGTTGAAGGAAGACCCGAAAAATCTTGAATCGGCAATCCTGCTTATGGATTTCTATAATGCCTCCGAGCTTACCAAAAAGGGTCAGAAACTTGCCCGCAGCTATCTGAAACGGTATCCAAACAGCTCGCTCCTGCATAGTATGTTCAGTGAATCATTAATGCGGAGCCGAAAGATTACCGAGACACAGACTGAATTAAACACTGCATTCAAACTCTGCAAGTACAACTACTCCGGATGGTCCAACGAACTGGAAGTCCTTGCGAATTCAGCCGGGACAAGGGAAGTAATGGATTTTATTTCAAAGTCATATGTACCGTTCAAGAACACTCCGCAGGCGCTTTTGTATACCTTTGGTCATTATGCAAAAATTACTAATGAAACGGAAGCAATGGCCGTTATCGAAAAGCTCAATCAACAGTATTTTCACCTTGACGTTGTGATAAATATTCTTGTGTCCATTTACATCGGGCAGGGCAAGATCAAGAAAGCAGAGACGCTGCTCAAACGGTTTTTGAAATGGGAACGGACCTCATCCGATGTTTATTCACTTCTTGCGGGCACCTATCTGAAAATGGGGCAGCGATTCAAAGCGGTGAAAACATACCTGGAGAGTCTCGCGTATTCGCCCAATGCTCCGGGTTTTTACTACTACCTTGCGAACCTTGCCCTGCAATATAAAGAATACGCTTCCGCACTGGAGTACATCAAAAAAGCATGCGCCATCAGCCCCACCTCTTCAACGATGATATCGCTTAAAGGTACTATTCTTAATGCGCAGGGTAACAAGGAAGCGGCAATTGACGCTTTTAAGGAATCTATCCGGTATACCTACAACAATTTTGATGCCTGGGACCAACTGCTGCCGCTTGAGGGCAAATCGGAACTGACAACCTTAACCAAACTGCCGGTGGCCACAGCCCTGCGATCTGAAGCTGCCTCGTGGGAATATTTTGACAATGAAGACGGCGCTATTCTTGCCTATACCAGGGATATTTTCCTCTATCCGAGCCGCTGTTCACGGGAGCGGCGTTTTATCATGGTGCATCTGCCGACACAGAATGCTATTGACATCTGGAAAGAATACTCCATTTCCTACAACAGCTACTACCAGATTGTAAATATCACCCGTGCCTATGCTATCAATGCAAGCGGCACCGAAACGCCCGCCGATATCAGCCGGAATATGATTGTTTTTAAAACACTACAGCCGGGTGACTTTGTTGTCATGGAATGGACAACTGAGAATTATTACCAGCAGGATATGGCCAGACAGGTGTGGGGGGAACATGATTTCAGTCTGCCCTATCCGGTGTTTAAAACAGAACTGAGGCTGGTAACACCGCGTAACGACACCATTCCCTACACGGTACGGGGAGACTCAATAACGATACGACATCGCACCGTAAAAGATTATTCCGTTATCACCTTCTCCCGCAATGCTTATCGGAACCCGCCGCTTGAAACTTATTCCCTGATTGACCCGCCGGAATCCGGTAAAGTTTTTTATTCCACCTTTTCCAGTTGGGCTGATATTGCTAACTGGTATCTGAATCTGATCGAAAACAAGCTCGATCAGACCTTTGAATTACAGAGCCTCGCTGATTCCCTGCTTACGGGTATTACTTCCCCGCAGGAAAAAGTTGTGAAAATCCACCACTATATTACTGACAAGGTCCGGTACAGTTTCATTCCTTTCCGTCAATCAGCATGGATTCCGCAGCCGGCGCGCGCCGTTCTTGCCACCAAAATCGGTGACTGTAAAGATATGTCCTCGCTGGGAAAAAGCCTGCTCGATTATGCCGGCATTGAAAGTAATCTGGTACTGGTCAATACCAGTGACCGGAACAGTATTTTTCCGACCTATATCGGCCCGAATTTTAATCACTGTATTCTCTCATACTCGATTGACGGCACCAGGAACTACCTTGACATGACCGACAACAACCTTTCCGCCAACGGGCTGCCGCGGATGGACCAGGGTTCCCTGGCACTTATCATCGACAAAAATAAGGACAGCCTGATTCACCTGCCTGTTGATGATACTACACAGCGACAAATCACCCGTACTATCACCTCCGTAGTAAACGATAAAGGCACCCTTAAACGAAACGTGGAAACAGTGAAGAACGGGGTTTTCGCCGGCACCATGCGCTCCAATTACCGATTTGACTCGTATACGGAACGCGCCAAGAAATTAAAACAGATTCTGGTAAAATCTTTTCCCAATGCGGTTGTCGACACCTTTGTCATGTATGATCTTGACAGCCTGCGGGATACCATCAGATATATCTACGCCTATTCAGCAAAGAATGCCGCTCAATTCAGCGGCAATACAGTCCTGTTGCCTTTGAATATCCCCGATAAGATTTCCGGCGCTCATTATCCGAGTGAAGAAACCAGGACTTATGCAATAGACATGAGCCAAACCTGGTTTGGCATCGGCAAATACTCTATTCAGGGCACCCTTACCGTACCGGAAAAATGGCGATTAATAAATGTACCTGAGCCGGTTTCGCTATCAGGAAAATGGGGAACGTATTCCCTTTCGGTAGTGCCGGAGGGAAACACCATTTCCTATACCAGAGAAGCCACCTTCAACTTTAACAATCCGGTTGCTATTGAAAAGGCCGGGGAGTTGCGCAGTACGCTTGCCCAAATAGCACAGGCCGATAATATTCAACTCATGTTTTATTATAAATGAGGGTTCAGAGGTTCCGGGGTTCTTACCCCCTCTGCCTCCGGCATCTCCCCCTAATTAAAAGGGGAGAAATTGGTTTTGAGAAAGAGATTCTGGAGAAGTTAAAAATTTGGAGTTTGAGAGTTTAAAGTTAAAAGACAAATAGATCCTTTGCATTATTTCGACCGGTGGACTTTTGTCTTTAGGGTAAGCCTTTGTATAGAAGTCTGTTCGGGTGGTTTAATCGAAATGACTTCCTCCGATGAACGCCAGGTTTTTCCTGTCAACCCTTCAGTAAACTGTACTTCACTCATACAGATGAGCAGATACTCTCTCGGTTTGACCAGCAGCGAGACAGTGCTGTTCGGATAAAGGATAACATCCGTACGTTTTCCCGTACGTAGATCAAGCAGTTTTAAATGGTAAATATACCCGTTCAATGCTCTTACCTGCAACACTGACAGTGTATCTTTCAAAGCACGATCAATGAACTTACGCTGTTCTTTTGCGTCATTTTTATTATTTCGTGTGAAGATCAGAAACCACTCTTTGGTCAGAGAATCCTTTGGCAGTTCTCTCGGTTTCTTTTCAGTTATAAAATTAACATTATCCACAAAGGAGGTGCACCGTATAATCCCTTCGATTGCTATACCGAAATCATTATTCATCATCGGTGCGGCATAGCAGACCAGTGAGAGGTACTGCCCGACCATCTCTTTCCATTGTGCTTCAGTCTCGGTAATAGCTTTGCTTTTATCAGGATACTTCAGCGCCTCGGTACCTTCCAGTACTGCCCGGATAAAGTATGTGATTGCACCGGCATGATCCCCTTTCACTTCAGCCTTTGAGGCAAGTTCGAGTGCGGAAGGTCGTAACAGTATTTTAAAAAGTACTATCGCACAAATCAGAAAAATTGCACCGGTAATGAGTATCTTTTTCATATAGGTACCTACCTTTCAGGCCACATTGTTCCCCTTTATTATACAAAATAGTATTTTCATAGTATATTGTTCTTTTTATTAACTATTTTATTTCTTTTTGACTTTGATTATACATAATCACCATGATTTTAACTAAGGAATACTATAACAACATGTTTCGTATTTTTCACGGTTCACACGGCATCATCCGGTATGTTTTACTTGCAGGAATACTCTGCAGTTTACCGGTGCATGCGCAATTCAAGGCTCAAAAGTCTGAAAAGGTTGGCGTGTATATAAACGATCCTGACAACAAATTATACGATCATGATCTGACGATTCTGTATATCCCGCTCCATAAAATCAGAATTGTCTATATTAACGATACAAAGAATGTGGTAAAAAAGGAATTCCCGGATTCATTTTTTATTGAGTCGGCCGAAGACCTTATAATCTATGAATGCTCAAAACGATATGCGGTCAGTACCTATTTTGAAAAACCGGCTGAGCTAAAGGACCCTCCACATCTTATCAACGAATTAAAGTATTCTATGTTGAAAAACGATACTGCACATTATGATTCTGTCTCTCAATGTATAATCAGGACTGCTGAGAAGTTCAGCGTTGACCTCATTCTTTTCCCTTACTCGTGCCAGCTAAAAAATATTGTTTTTCAGCAGAAGGGCTGGCGTAACGAATCACCAAACACGGCCAGGCCCCTGAAATACAAAGCGCAAACAGCTATTCATTTGCAGATATGGGATAAGGAGGGAAATCTCCTCTACGAAAAAATCGGTACTAATCAAACAAAGCGACCGATTTTATACTCTATATTCAGAAAGCGAAAAGTTAAAGAAGATCAGGATATTTCCTCATTCTCACAAAAGCACTTTGCCCCGCCATTGATTCGGTCCCTTTCCGAGTCGATCTATATGGCTCTTGATTTTAAAGAAAAATAGTAGATTGCCACAAAGACACCAAGGCGCGAAGAAGGATACTATTTAAAGTTTAACAAAAGGATAGTTAACAAAATAGTTGTACTCATACTCAAAGTACGAAAAGTAATTAAGACGAAAAATATTATACTTCTCTCAACTCGCAAACCTTTTCCTGTAAAAAAAGTGCCGAGGAGGAGGGACGAGGACGATTAAAAACGTCAGCATATTTATGAACATTTGCACTTAGTTACCAGTACCTTCATCTATTAACTTTATATCTCTTAACCCTATTTTATATGTTTAGTGTCTTTGTGCCTTTGTGGCTAATAAAATATCTTTCCATTGTATATATCGATATTGGGATGTATGATAGTATATTATTACGATTTTATTTTTACATTCACCTACCATAGAACATATAACAAGAACGTAATACCTTACAACAGGAGGTTTGCACAATGGCAAAAGAAACTATCGTCTCAAATTTTACTCTTAAGGGGCGGGAAATTCTTTCTTCGTATGCATCATTTACCCTTGAAGGCGTCATGACCGCGCGGGTAAAGAGAGGGAGAGAAAATTTTACCCTTGAAGAGAGAAACGGTATCGCAAAAGGCACTTCGGATGGCGAGGCAGAAGCAATCTACATCCCCAATGACAAGGCGATTAAGTCAATCAGGAAAAACATAGTGCCTCTGCTTCCGAAAAAGGTGGTTATAAGAAAGCCGAAAGATATTCTTGACGCCTGCGCAGCCTTTGACCTGAAGCTGGTTGAAAAAGCCGGCACGAACAAAAAGGTTTGGGGCGGCAATGCCACGCTCGCCTCGTCAACCGTATTCTTTCAGACACTGTTAAAAGCTTCCGGGTATAAAGCATGGGAACTCTTAAAGCCAAAAGGCGGACTCAAGACTTTTTACATGCCGAATATTGCATTTAATATGGTCTGCGGCGGTGAGCATGTTCCCGGCACCAAACAGGATATCCAGGAGATGTTCTTCCTTGCCATGAATGAAAAATCGGTCAAGGGTGTATTTCAGACAGGAACGAAATTTTTCAAACAGTTTGAGAAAAATCTTGTGCGTGACGGACTGCCGACCGGTACGGCTAAAGAGCGCGGTTTTGTCTTTCCGGTAAAAGACAATTTTGAAGGGTTGAAACGGATTAAAGAGTGTGCAAAACAACTCGGACTCAAGCGGACCGATTATGCTATCGGCACGGATAATGCTTTTTCCGAGATACAGAAAGGCGGGAACCTCCGCAAAGAAGGTAAATATGATCTTCGTTTCTCGGGACAGGGTATTAAGACCCGTGAAGAGCTGGTCGAGTTCTGCTGGTCCGTGGTAAAAAGTGCGACCAACTTTGTGACCATGGAAGATCCCGGCAGTGAAGCCGATCCTGAAGCGCATCGTATCATGACTGAAAAGTATGGCGACCGTGTCCAGATCGTGATCGATGATGCAGCAGTTACCCAGATGCGGTTTATCCTCCCGTTTCTCGCGGCGCCTGAGCGTAAAAACCGGTGCGGCAACTCGGTGCTTATCAAGCTGAACCAGGCCGGCACCTTCACAGAAACCTGCCTTGCCACGGATATTGTGCTCGGTCTGGCCGATGTAGAAAGGGTTGAACAGTTCCTTAAAGCACGAAAGGATACGGATGGCGTTCTTAAAGAGCTCAGGAAACTCGGCGTCAGCAGTGTAAAACAGGCGGTAAAAAATATTAAAACAGGCGGGTTTACCGCATTTTTCTCTCATCGGTCAACTGAAGGCACTTCCGAATTTCTACCCTACATGCCGCTTATGTATGGTGCGATGACCCGGAAATTATGGTTCAAGGCCGGTGCGCCGAACGGCGAGCGGAATCTTCAGAATTACAATCCCCTTATCAGGGCTGAAGAAGAGATGCACGCGAAAGGCATCAAAACGGTTATTGCAAGTTTTCAGGGTTTGCCGGATGAAGTAAATATCCCGGTAGCGAGTTAAGAGATTTTAGATTTTAGATTGATGACATCGCTACTGAAAGAGACTTTTGGGCTGCTTCGTTGGGTGAAGCGGCCGTTTTTACAGGGAGAGATTATATAGTAGAGTATGGGAGAATTGGAGTGATGGAGCGGTGGAGTGATGGGGAAAAGAAAAGAGAGTGGCGATTAGCGAATGACGAATAGTGATTTTAGAAGTTTAAAGATGTTACTGTT
>JAUVGS010000052.1 GCA_030593665.1 Chitinivibrionales bacterium
GGGGGGGTTTCCTGTAACTTCCCCATCGGAGATAAATATTATAGCCTTCGTTTCATGTGGCATAAGCGTTTCATTTTGAACCCACTCTAATGCCTTTTTAAGCGGTGCCTCATAATTTGTACCTCGCCCATCTGTTTCAAGATCAATTAGCAAGTCGTTTACTGCGCTCATAAGTTGAGTTTGACCTGTAATTGTACTCACACTTACCGGTTCAAGTATGTGGTCACCACTAAAATACCCAGACCAAGGTGAACCAATATTGGGGATTAAATTCCTTCCAAAACCTATATAGCCGGCTCTGGAACTGTCAAAATGATCGATTTGATATTGAAAGCCCGCTTTAAGTGCATCATCACGCATACGATATGGATCACCTACATATTCCCATCCATCTTCAGGATGTTCAATTATTTTTCCATCGTTTGGGTGACCGGGTTCGTAACATTTATACATACTATTTGACAAATCAACGATATAAATAATATCAGCGGGTATTACCACATAAATATCTGTTAAACAAAGCTTAAGCCCATCTTTTGAAATATGGGTTATATTTGCCGGTACCTGAACGGTTTTATCATTCCATTCTTCAGGATGAATACAAACCAATACAGTGTCACATTCATTGTAATCACTGTTCCAGGTATATGCACAAAGCGAATCTTCATAGATCGTATCAGATATTTGTGCATGAGTGTTTAGTACGAAAATAAGTAGAGTAAGAGCAACAGAAAAAAGATGGCTGTCATGCAACTTTTTAAACATAAGTGGCCCTCCACTTTAATGTTTTGTATATAAATTCAGTTATAATTCTGTTTAACACGAAACACTCCCAACTTCGGTTTATTTCGGAATATTAAATTATCCTAACCCAGATAAACTGGATAAGTACTTTATCAGATTCCTTTTTAAAAACAAGAAAGCAATCTGTAAGGTACTAATAAATATAATATTAAAGAGGCAAAAAGCGTAACGTAAGTGTACAAATCTTAAAATAATATATATGTGACCTGTGATTTTATAGTCGTACAATCTTTAAAATTGGTTCAATATTTTTGTAATGTTAGATATATCATTATTATAGGGGAATTGTGATTATTTTTCAGTCACAAAGATATAATGCGGGGAGTATAGGCACTATCGGAAATTTATTGAATGTGAATAGATTATCCGGTAAAGAGTGCTGCGATCCACGCACCTAATCCTGCAATATAGAACTGACCATCCGCCAGCATGTTAAAAAGGGCAGAGAGATTGTTTTTCAGCCGGTATTGCCATTTCATGAAGAGCCAGAGATGCATTAAAACGGGCATTTGCAGTAAGAATGCATATGCCGGTGCATTGCTGAAGCGGTAGGGGAGAAAAGTGAGAACAAACAAACAGAATAAAATAATAAATGAGGCTAAAAGTGCAGAGAAAATGAGTCTTCTTACCCTTTTCTCTCCTATCACGGTAATTAATGTTTCCCTGCCCAATATTCTGTCACCTTCAATATCCCTGAGATCAAAAATCAAAGACCTGAGATAAGCGAGGAAAAACGTCCATGCGAAAATTGCTACCGTGGCTGGTGTTATAACAAAGGTATTGTTTATTGCATGTGGAATGAAGGTGATAAGGACAGCCCAGGCAAGCGCAGCAAACAGGTCTCGTGAGGTTGGAACATCCTTGAGATTACTATACCGGACAAATTTTTTCAAAGGACGAGGAACGATAGTAAATTGGTATACACTACCGGCAATAGTTGGAATCAGCATGAGATAAAAAAGGGATATATTTTGCAGCACACTAGCTATAAGAAGTATTGCAATGCAACCGAGAGCGAGAACCGTTAATTTGACTCTATTTGCATTATAGAAACGATAGCGGCTGATATCAAGATGTTTGTTTTTTTCAATACTCGCAAGACTATTCCAGAGGTAAATCGACAAGAGGTACAGGGAAGCTATTATGGCCCCAATCGGCTGAAAGCGCAGTTCCTGGAATATGCTGGAGGCGTAATACATAGCCACTCCACCAACTGCAACAAAAAAATTAATATTAGCCAGTATTTCAAAGAATTGGGCAAATTTACCGGGGAGTGTCTTTTTAGTGGTTCTGTCGAGAAAATGGATGTGGTCGGATACTCGCCTGATCATCCATCCGGGAGTTGATGCCCCTGCTGTTATCCCGATAGTATTGCAGTGAGATAATTGACTCCAGTCAATTTCCTGTTCTGTTTCAATATGGAGCGTATGAGCACAGCATTCCCGTGATATTTTCGCAAGCCTTAATGTGTTTGCACTGTTTTTCCCGCCGACTACAATCATCGCATCAACCGATGTTGCGAGTTCCCGAGTCTCTGTCTGCCGTTTATCCGTGGCCGCACATATTGTTTTTTTTACTATTATTTCAGCGGTAGAAAATCGCTCCTTGATTTTTTCCGTAATCTCATTAAAAGTAATTCTATTGAAAGTTGTTTGGGAAACAACACATATTTTTTCGAATTGGGGCAAGGCATCTACATCATTGACCGTTTGAATTAAATATCCGGAATCGCCGGCATAGCCCAATAAGCCGGTAACTTCAGCGTGTCCCTTATCACCGGTGATAACAATGGAAAATTCCTGCTCACGATACTTTTGAATTACTTTATGTACTGTTTTAACCTTGGGACAGGTTCCGTCAATTACCTCATACTTTCTTTCATGCTCCTCCTGTGTTTCAGGCGATACGCCATGTGCTCTGATCAGCACGGTTGATCCATCCTGCGGAAGGTGCTTTTCATCTAGCATGGTAATACCACGCTCATGAAGCATTTCCAATGTCTGGTTGTTATGGATAAGCGGACCGAGGGAATAGACTGGATTAGTTGCCTTTGATGTCATTTCTACAGCCATATTTACTACTCGGTGCACTCCCATGCAGAATCCGGCTGTTTTTGCGATGATTATTTTCATAAGGCAATAAATGTGTTAATCAATTACAAAGAGATTTAAGTTGTTATAAGGGAACATTGTTCCCCGCACCCGAGTTACTAAAGGGATCTCCGTGAGCCCTTCTATAATATCATTAAAGGGGTAGAAGTGAAATATACAATCTGTATGGCAATAGTAATAGTAGTATACACTTTAAAAATGCTGCTTAGAGAAGAAGCATAATGATGTAGAAATAGATAAAAAGGCATAACGATTAGGGTTTAATAAAAGTTTTATGTAGGATTTGTATATGTCAAATTGTTATACATTTGTAAGCTTCATAGTGGAAAGTCTTTGAGTGTAAATGAGAAATAGTCGCCTTGAGTTTTATGTAATTGAGCTTGCCGTAAATCTGTTCACAACCCATTTTATCATTATGCCTGAATATGCTGTGTCAGTTGAAAATCTTTATAAAAGTTTTGATACCAAAGAGGTCTTGAAAGGGCTTTCGCTTTCACTGAGTCCCGGATCCGTATTCGGACTGGTTGGTTTAAACGGAGCGGGAAAGACGACTCTCATTAGAATACTTCTTGGATTGTTACAGGCTGATAAAGGCAAAAGCACAGTTCTGGGAATGAATCCTGCTGATCAAGAGCGCAACCTTTACCGGCGGGTAGGTATAGTACTCGAACATAACGGCTTTTTTGGAAATCTATCGGTTCGTAATAACCTTTCATTTTTTGCAGAAGCACGCGGCATGGCAAAACAGAAGATGGAAGAGTATTTTGAGCAGTATTGGGCAGATACTGCAATTGGCAGGGATACAAAGAAAGTGAAATTCTTTTCCCGCGGGCAGAAGATGCAGTGTGCACTGTGCCGGGCATTTCTTGGATCGCCGGAGGTTTATTTTTTTGATGAGCCTGTTGTCGCACTTGACCTTGAGGCGTATGATCAGTTCTGCTCTATGGTGCGTACCGCTCAATCACAAGGTGCGACCATAATAATAAGTTCGCATCAACTTGAGGCGATAGAAGATCTATGCACCTCTGTTGGTATTCTGGAACAGGGAGCTGTTGAGATTCTTGAAAATTTTTCACAGGAAAGAAATGAGGAACTTTGGTGTATAAGGTCCGATAATAATGAGAAGTTTAAAGCAAGCTTAGAGCAAATAATCGGAAGACCTGTGCATAATAAAGATGGCATATTACGGTTTGCCTTTTCGGAAGCTGCTGATCAGGTTATTCCGAAGATCGTTTCACAACTGGTTTCACAGGGTGCTGCAATTTATGAAGTGCGCCCGGAACATAGAAGTTTTCGTAAATCAATAAGACAGTATTACAAAAATAGCGTATGAAAGATATCTGGTTAATAGTTCGTAAAGAGTGGACCGGTTTTGCCAAAAGCGACCGGGGGATATTTCTTGTCTACGGCATTCTTGTGCTGGCATGGAGCTTCTTACTCTCATCCAACATCAACTTATTACTCGCCGGTGCAGGATACTTATGGCTGATATTTTTCTCGGTAATCGTAAGCGGGAATTTCTCAAATACTACTTTCTCAGCTGAACGAATCAGCGGCTCATTGGAAATATTACTTACCTCGGGGGTTACCCGTAACGCCATTCTTATTGGTAAAATAGCCTTTGTGATTGTTATGTCAATTATCCTGGGGTTTTTGTGTTATATACTTGCCGTGGGAATATATGTTGTTAAAGGTGAAAATTTTAATCTGGTGCTCAGTATCATCCCTGCGGGAAAAATGATGCTTCTGTATAGTGCCGCCTGTTTTATGAATGGGACCTGCGGGGCATGGCTCGCGGTGAGAATCAATAACCCACGATTACTCCATTTTGTCAACCTCTTTGTGCTGGTGCTTATTGTCATTATCCATACGGTATTATCGACCATATTTATCCTCTCTATCTGGTCTCTTTTTACGGCATTAGGAATAACCGGGATACTGTTCCTTTTGCTTGCTGCTCGTGATTTTAAAAGCGAACGGGTTATACAGCCGGTGGTTTATTAGGACGTTAAGAGTGCCTAAAGTTGAAAGTGCCTAAAGTCTGAAGACTCAAGACTCAAGACTCAAGACTCAAAATGAATTTTACTCTCTATACGGCAATCTGTCATCGACATGTTTCTTGAATATCACTGTCTGCCGGGTAAAATAAAGGTTGTTTCGTATACTGAGGCCGATATTAGTGGTATAGTCCCCATGTTTCCACTTTGCATAGGGGGTGATTATGCCTGATTTTACATCAAAGTAGCCGATACGGTATAAACGGTCCGGAGGGCCTATTTCCTGCGCAAGGATATCTTTTAGAAGAGTCGACTGGGGCCTGACAATATCATTAAGCTGATCGCCTGAGAATGCATACCCTTCAATTTCATATTTGTAATACTTCTTGTATTTGTTAAAATAAAACTTTACTAAAAATGAATTGTCATTAAGAGGATAATGTTCTATTAGGAAATATCGTTTCTTATCGATAAGCGGATAGGAAAGTTTCTGAGTAAAGACGTGCATGAAAACCTTTTTGGAAAGGCCGAAAGGTATTTGTATAAAATCGAATTTCGAAATCGGATTATTTTCCAGTTCATAATGCACACGAAGTGAGTCAACAGTATAGTCCGATTTTTTCAGCAGTTTGTTCCGGAGAGAATCTTCATGATGCTTAAGGTAGCGCAGCCGCGCTAAGTGCCAGTTTAAAACCTGGCAGGGGAGTGCCTCTTTTACCATGCCGGTATGCTGAATGAATTCCTTGAGAATCGTTTTGTATTCAGCCATTTCAGTGCGGATATTGATAATATTTTTCCATCTCAGTAAAGAATCAATATCCGTGATTTTATAATCACCGGTACAGATACGGTACTCATTTATCAGGTGTTTCTGACGCTGCAGGAAGAAGCTGTCCTGTTCAGTATATTCAGTTGCGTGAGTCAAGATTACAAGAGAGAGCACTAGTGCAGTAAATATCATGTGTAAAGATCCTGGTATATTTATACTATCGATTACTTATTAATTAAATAGTCGAATAATGTTAAAAATAATGCAACTGTTATTATTATTTATAGGTTGATCAGGTTAAATCCTTCAATTATTATCGGTTATATTGGCCGGAGATATAGGGATGAATAAAAATAACGGTAGCCGTTCACGGCTTGAAAAAAAAATAACCCCAGAACTCTGGACATACCCTTGTAATTTATATAAATTTCGATGAAAGTCACTTAAAAGTTACCCAAAAGTCTTTGCGTTTTTGAGGTCTGGTTTTATGCTCTTAATTCCCGTTTTTGGCTCATATAGGACAGTTGGTAGTACCGTTTATCAACCAAAACACGCAAACCCATTTTGGCCCTATGTCCAGAGTTCTGAACCCTGATAATCATCGGTATCTGAAACGTGTAACGAATTGTACGGCAGAATTGTGTCGCGGTAGAAAGATCAAGAGAGTGTCTGTTTGTGTGACAACAATTTTGGCAATAAATTCTTCAAATAAAATTTAATATAAATGGGGGGGGGTGCTGTCAAGTGGAATGTTTGTTTTGCGCAATTTATTTTACATTCGCAATATAATATAGAAGTTGCTGGGCTGGAAAGTCCAAGACATTTTGCAAACCATTGCATTTGTGACACTCTTAACATCAAATTGGATATGGTAAGAATCAGAGGCAGACAGGCAAAATCTTTACGTGCAAGCAAATTACTCTCATTTGTGTCTGATCATATTCTTGAAATCCCGGTCGTTTATATAGATTACTATTCTAAAATCATTTTTTACAACTCATTCCCCAATAAACCTGCTCGCCCAGGAACGCACTTGTTTCCCATTCAATACATGAAACCGTCGAAGTCTTCTCAGTGTTTCTGAGCTGAAATGTGAGAGGGGGATCCAGATGAGATGTTTTTTCATATGCGCAGCAAGTTTTTTAAGGTATACATCCGGTTTTTTCGATGCGACATACGCAATGGTGGGCTCTTTACTGAAAAGAAGTGCGCCATAGGTGAGTTGGTGTGACAACTTCTTCATGCTGTCAATGCCCGGCAGGTCAAACACTCCCGGAATGCGGCGGGGAGGGAAAAGAAGCGTTATACCGCCGTAGACACATCGCGCAATCCCCGGTCCGATAAGGTCTTCGAACGGGTCCGTCGCATAAAAGGTCAGAGTGGATTCCTCATCATGTTCCGCATACCAGGTCGCACGATTCGGGTACCGGTCATCATGATTTTCATCGAAAATAATGACTACTGTATCGACTGATCCGCGGGATGGAGGAATTTCTTTGACGTAGATGCCGCCGGTATGCCAGTTGCGCAGAGTCTCTCTGATGTCAATGCCGTCTTTCACGGAGGCCTCGAAGCGTTCTGTCTTGACAAGGTCCTCGCAGAGTGTCTTGAGCGCTTTAGCCCGCACGTGCGTGTTAAAAAATTCTATCCGATTATCTTCCGGGGTATGAGAACACATACCGTAGGGGTTCCAATGGTACCGATAGTTCTTTTTTCGCAGTTCCGATGGGTCCGGCTTTATTGAAAGTGTTTTCCATACCATCTGCGTATCCCGGAACAGGTTGACCGCATCATCAGGAATAGAGTGGTCCGGACGAATTACTCTATCAATACCGATTGCCAGTACCGGAAGGTTTTGATCGATCGGCAGGTAAGGATAATACCTGGCACTCTTGAGAATCCTGACTGCATAGGCATTGCCGCCTATACCCTTTGCTGCTGCTACAATATCAAAAAGTGACGGGATGAATCGCTTCTCCATTACCGTGAGGTTTCGCAGAAAAGTAAGACCGTTCTGTATCCGCACGGGTGAGAGATGAACGATATCTTCAGTACGGTCAAAATAGTCGTCACGCGTTTTACAAAAGAGATCTTTCACCGTATCAACAACATCAACCGGTTCTGAGAATACATCATGACGCTCTTTCTCGAAAATACCGGTAATAAAAGGGAGCTCACCAAGTGCAAAATAGAGGTGATCCGGATGAATCGTATATGTTTCAATTGAATAATCTTCAGAGAAACGGAATGAGAGATTATACGTTCGTTCCTGTTTGAAATGATGAACTGTTTGTATGAAATGTCTGAAATGAATGAGTGCAAGAATATTGTTATGCCTGGCACGGAGTTCGTGGAGCTTGAAAGCACTATATTGAGCAGCACCTTCATCCTCAGGATCGGTTTCGCATTCGTTTAGCATATGTATACACATTGTTGCGTATTCATCAAAACCGAGTTTTTGTATGGAATACTCATCCGGAAGTGGTGGGAGCGGAGATGGTGAGTATATTTCAGGATATCCGATAAATGCGCAGGAGGTTCTCTTTTGCTGTGCCTGCCGTATCGCTTCTATTGTTGCATCACAGGGATCCGTTGGAATATAATACAAAGGTACATCAGCACGTCCTTTCTGTTGTGCTGTAACTGCGGAAATGTTCGGTAATTCGTTAACCAGTGCGGGAAGGTCGGTCATGAAGGGTTCCGGCAGGTCAACCGCGATACAGTCGTATTTTCCGGTATTACAGAGTGTGCGGATATGGGAACTGAATGCAATCCGTCCGTGGAGAAAAGGAACGAGTGTAATGCCCGGGGTTAGTTCCACGGCTATGGTTCCTCCGGATTATCCGGTTTGTCCGGATTGAGCAGGTCGTTATCAGGGAAAAAGAAGTCGCCGAGATGCATCCCGGGCAGATTCCCATCGGAAAAGTGTTCACCTGTTGCCTTCTGCCTGGCAGCAAGGGAGTCAAGGTCAAGTGCTTCTTCACCAAGAATCTGCCTGATAGCATTTTCAAAGAGGTTATTGGTATCGGCGTCAGGCCGGGTGTTTTTTTGTTTGATGGTATACCGGATTGCATTGATACCATCACGGATAGAAAACGGAAGGTCAAGGTGATGGGCACGTTGCAGAAAATCAACACAGATAGTGAGGATATCATCTTTACAAAATGGTAAGTTGTACGAGAGTATTCTCATTTCATCATCTCTATCAGGAAAGCCAACTTCAATACCAGGCTGCAGCCGGGACATGATATAATCGGGAATTTCAAAAGTAGACTGGTCTTCATTCATAGTCACCGCGGCCCTGAACTCTTCATGGGCACGG
>JAUVGS010000351.1 GCA_030593665.1 Chitinivibrionales bacterium
GGAGGAAACAGGTATAGATTTTTTAGATAACCTTTTTGCCGGCAATGTGGCAAAGGTGCGTTTCGGCAGAATGCTCCATACGTTTCTTGCTGACGATAACGGCCATATCATTGCAGACTGTTATATCGCCAATAATGATGAAGAATTTATTTTGTTGTGTGAGAGCATTGTCGATGATGCAGCACTCCGGGAGATTTTAGAGAAACATGGCGCTGCTGAGGCGGGGCTCCAGGATTGTACGGAGAGTCATATAACCCTTAGCATTGATGGGTATAAAGCATGGTCTGTGGCTAAAGATATGTTTGGGATTGACGTCCTTGGATTACCATATTTATCAATTGAAATGTATTCGTTTGACGATACCGAAATTCGTTTTTTCCGTGCCGGAAAGACATCGGAATTTGGCTATCTCTTACTAGCGCCAAAGGAGATCGGTGAGAAACTGTTCAATGCGGCTCTTGAGGCGGTTAAAAAATATGAAGGCGGTCTTTGCAGTGTTTCCATACATAACGATCTCCGGCTGGAAGGGCGATTTTTTAATATTTATGCAGAAGGAGTCAGTGTACAGGATCCTCTTTCACTGGGTCTGCAATGGATGATTGATTTTGATAAAGATTCATTTGCAGGTTTTAATGCAATTATGCAACGCAGGGAAAAGGGATTGTCTCAAAAGATTATTGGTGTAAGCACAGAAGCGGCCCTTGAAGAACTTACGCCCGGTACAGGTATCTATGATGAGGCAGAGCAGGTAGCAACGGTTCAGGCATCATGCTATTCACCAACACTAAAAGGGAGCGTAGGTTTGGCATTATTCCCGGTTGATATTGCTTATGCCGGCCTTACTTTTAATCTTGGCTTTGCTGAAGGCCCGGTGGTGAGAACAATATCGATGCCGCCGATTATGCCGAAAAGCCTGACTGTAAAATTAGATGATATGTAAAAAGAGTAATCAGATTAATTTTAAACAAAAAGGAACAACGCATAGAATACTGTTGTTCCTTTTGTTTAGATAGCGCTAAAAAAAGAAGGTCTTATGGACTTTAAGAACAAAATTGTTGTAGTTACCGGTGGTTCTCGCGGAATAGGCCGTGCTATTGTTGCTGAATTCTCGCAGCAGAAGGCGCGGGTGTTTTTTACCTATCACATGCATGATGATGAGGCTGTGCATGTTGCGGAGGAGTGCAATGCAACTGCCGTTAAATGTTCCCAAACTGATTCTGAAAATATTGAGAAAGCGGTTGAGACCATTATAAATGATTCCGGACATATTGATATTCTGGTTAATAATGCCGGAGTGACCAGTGACAAATTTCTTATGATGATGTCATTTGAAGAGTGGAATAAAGTACTGGATACAAATATCAATGGAGCGTATCGCTGGGCAAAGGCTGTATGCAGGCCAATGATTTCCGCACAGAATGGCGTTATCATAAATATAGCTTCTGTTGCAGGGCGTGTCGGGATAGGCGGCCAGACGAATTATGCGGCTTCAAAAGGCGCGATACTGGCATTTAACCGGGCGCTGGCTGCGGAACTTGGTCCGAAAGGGATACGGGTGAATGCGGTAGTCCCCGGATTTATTGAAACGGATATGACGGCGGTAATGCCACGGCAGATAAAAAGAGAGAATAAGGATCGGATTCTGCTTAAACGATTCGGGACTCCCGATGAGGTTGCCCATGTTGTATCTTTTCTGGCTTCAGAGAAAGCGACATATATTGTTGGCCAGGAGATCGTTGTGGATGGGGGACTTACTGCGACAGTGGTATAATTAGTTCAGAACTCAGTAATATATCTTAATTCCTTAAGATGAAATCGCAAGTTAAAAACTCTCGTCCTCGTTATCCTCCTCGTCCTCGTCCTCGTTTTTTTTTTACTGTAAAAAAAGATCGAGGACGAGGAGGAGGACGAGGAGGAGGAGGAGGAGAATAGAGAAAAAGAAACTTGCGATTCAAAACAAGCTATATTTAACAGAAACTAATTAGTAGCTGTGAAAGGCTACAGATACTTTAACAAAAAGCTGATTCATTACTATGAGTAAAATTGCCTTTTTATTTCCGGGACAGGGATCGCAAGAGGTCGGCATGGGAAAGGATCTCTTTAAAAGTGACACCTATTTCCGCGGTCTTATTGATTATGCCAGTGATTTTACCAGGGAAAACCTTGAAAAGCTCTGTTTAAAGGGGCCTGAGAAAAAATTGATTATGTCACGTTATCTGCAGCCGCTGCTTTGCGCCGTTTCATTGGGATATTTACGACATATACGGGAGCATGGGATCAAAGCTGATTTTGTTTGCGGTCACTCATTAGGGGAGATATCTGCGCTTGCCGCTACAGGGGTGGTAACTGATAAAGAGGCGGTTGCTATTGCCGCAAAACGTGGTGAGTTAATGGATGAAGCTGCTGCACAGTGTGATGGAACCATGATGGCGGTTTTATTTGTTCCCCTCGAAACGGTTGAAAAAATACTGGTTGAAATAAATGAACCCCATCATATTGCCCTTGCAAATGATAATGCACCGAATCAGATTGTTCTTTCCGGCAGCCGAAAGACCTTGGACCGGTTCGCTGAACTTCTAAAAGAAGAGACATTGGGAAAATGTAAAGATATCATTGTTTCCGGCCCGTGGCACAGCCACTTCATACAGTCAGCCCGGGAACAATATGAGGTCTGGGCCGAACCTATTATGTTTCAAAAACCGCATACTACTTTAATTTTAAATGCAACTTCAAAAATTGAGCAGCACCCCACGACTATAAAACACCTGGTTACCTGGCAGTTGACCAGTCCGGTATTCTGGCGTGAATGCATGGAAACACTCAAGTCCATGTCAGTTGATACTTTCCTTGAAATCGGGCCTGGACGGGTTCTGTCAGGATTGATACGGGTAAATGGTTATCCAAGGAGTACACCGGTATTTAATGTTAATAATTTGCGTGGCGTTGAATCTGCTGCAAACAATATTCTCCGTTAACTGAATCGGTAATCATCCCTTTCACACACCTGCTTCTTATAATAAAAAAGTATTATCATTATAATACTTTTTTATTTAAAACGAAATTATTAAAGATTATACTATATTTTAGTTATTTTATAATCTGAAATGTATAATTAATACTGTTTAATATTGTATTCCCAGCGTGTACCGGTTGATTAGTACCTTACAGATTGCTTTCTTGTTTTTTAGGTATTGGTTACAAATTTATTTGTTACAATACTTTATTCCGAATGCTTTCTTCGGTTAGAAAGGAATCTGATAAGGAACTTACTTGAGGGTTTATCCCGCGTTAGAGATATTTCGTAAAGGT
>JAUVGS010000031.1 GCA_030593665.1 Chitinivibrionales bacterium
CAGAGATATAACCGTAGACTATTGTTACTGTTCTGTATCAGTACGGCGATACTATTTGCCTGTATTGACGGAACAAATCCTTATAAAGATTATAGTCAGTCAAAAGTAATTATAGCAGATGATTCTCCACTGCAAAATGGTGATACCGTTGAAGTCGATGAGAACAAAGAGCTAAAGCTTGCAGTATACCTCTCTGAATATATTGACAGTTTTTCTATGCATATCAGCGGCAGTGCTTCATGGAACGATACAACAGTGAACGTATTCGATGGAATGAGTAATCCCCTGACCGTTGGGGTTATGTTTACCGGTGAAGGCGTAAAGACGGTTGATATTATAACTTACTATAAAGATGGAAAAATTATCCTTACCCAGACAATTACCATTTATAGTATCATAATTGGTGATCATAACGGCCCGTTATTTTCTGTTATGAATAATAACATCTCCAAGGATACGGTTATTGCGAGCGCCATTCCTTTTACCATTGATATAAAGATTAGGGATACTGAGAGCGGTTTGGATACGGGTACGTTCAGAATTAACGATAAACCGTTTGAGACTATTGTACTTGACAATCAAGGAGTCGCTCGTGGGTGTTATACTTTTACACAGAGTGATTTTATCACACAGCCTATAACCGTTGTCTTATATGCTGAAGACGCCTTCGGGAACGGCAGCCGTGACACCTTCTGGATACGTGAGGGGCAGACAACATTCGATTCCTCTGTAACTATTGTGCGTGAGGATCCCGTTGGCGATACGGTTATATCAAACGTAGATTTAATTTCTATTGAGGGGCGTGTTGACAGTATTTCAGATCCAGCGTCCTTTTATTCCCTTCGTATTTATGTAAACAATTTCCTTCTCAATATTGCGAGTTATACCTCTTTGACAAGTCCTGACTGGATCCTTAATTGCGTGCTTACCGACACATTGAATACTATTCTTCTGGTTATTTATCCCAAAGATGACAACTTACTTGAGCAGCCACTCGATTCGAATGCGTTTGTGGTTCGATATCAGAGGGCATCCACAGAAATGAAAAGCAGTATACCAGGGGAGAAAAACAAAAAAATAATAGACCGTACGTATGAATCTTTATATACTATAGGGAAAAGAAAAAAAATATTCACTAATGGTAAATAGTTGGGCTGTGCATAGTACAAATACCATTCTATAGCCCCCCGTTACCACACATCATTACATTACCACACTCTGTAAACTATTATGTAGTAAAGGAATACTGTGACGATACGTGTCGTACCAAGTGATTCCCAAACCCCATTCCTGCTTGCAACCGATATTGATGGGACACTCCTTGGCGGCACCGCGGAACAATCATGGCTGTGTGAGTTCGTAGAGCAGTATCCTGAAAGTATGTATCTTGCATACATGACCGGCCGTTCATTGCCGTCAGTACGCTCTTTGATAGAAGCGAACATGCTTCCGCCTCCTCATTTCGTATGCAGTCATGTCGGTACACAGCTTTTTGATTATCGAAATGAGGATAGTGATAGCAATGCCCGGTTTACCGAAGCCGTTGATATAACGCGATGGGATATTGAGTATATCTATCGGGTTGGTATCGGAAACGGTATTCAACGGCAAGTTTTTACCAATGGTCAACCTCCATTTCATGCGGGTTTTTTCTGGGACGGCAAGGAAGATACTCTTCAGACGTTCCGTGAACGTATTGCCTCATGTGCATCGTGTTCAATTGTGGTCAGTCACGGTATGTTTATTGATGTTATCCCTGATGTTCTCGGGAAAGGCAATGCCGTGTATTTCCTGCAGGAATATTTAGAGGTGGCTACAGACAATATCGTCATTGCAGGAGATTCAGGGAATGATTGTTGTATGTTTGATACGCCTTTCAGGGCAATTGTTCCTGCAAACAGCTATGATGAATTAAAAGCACTGGCAACTAAATCATGGCACTATCACAGCCCATGTAAAGCAGGGGATGGGGTATTGGATGGTTTGTGTCATTTTGGATTTATGCAACGCATTTTACCTGAACAGTAATAGTAACTATTATAATACGTAGATGAAATGAAACAGTATGTTACCGACAATATTGCAAACAAAAGCAGAGCTTGAGGAACTGGTACAATTGGCGCTTTCCATGGAATGTGCGGCAATAGATACTGAGTTTATATGGGAGCGTACCTATTATCCAATTCTCGGTCTTATCCAGGTCGGGCTCTCTGAAAAAGAGTGTTATCTTATAGATACCCTTGCCTGCTCCGATCTCTCGCCATTAGGGAGTCTGCTTGCTGATAAGAAAATCATTAAAATATTACACGATGCGAATCAGGACCTGGTGATCCTGCATCGGGCAACCGGGGCATTTCCCACAAATATCTTTGACACGCAATGTGCTGCAGGATTTATAGGTTTAACGGCATCTATTTCTCTGGGACATCTTGTCAAGGCGACGCTTGGTATCCGGCTTTCCAAGACAGAGACCCGTACGAACTGGTTGCGACGTCCCTTGTCAAAACGGCAGGTTGCCTATGCCATTGATGATGTTCGGTATTTACCGGCAGTAAGAAAAGAGATTTTAAAACGCGCCTATAAAAATGACTTTGGTACATGGCTGAATGAGGAACTCAGTTCCTATAACAATCCGGAATTGTATCAGGAAAGAGATTCACAGGTGCAGTTTCAAAGGATTAAGGGTGCAAAACGTTTTACGCCGGTCGGGCTGGCAATTCTGTGTGAACTCGCAAGCTGGCGGGAAAAAAGAGCCCGTTTTGAAGATCGTCCCCGTGAGCATATTGTAACTGATAAAACATTGATCACTATTACCCGGTATAAACCGAAAACCATGTCTGAATTTCGATCGACACATGATTTTCACTCAAAGAAAATTCGACAGTATGGGAGTGATATCATTCACGCCGTGAAAAAGGGATTGACAACTCCTCCTGAAGAATGTCCGCAGCCGTGTAAAAATAACGTTGACGATGAAGCGCTTAATGCACGCAGTGATTTTGCTATGGCCTATACTAAGGGGCAGTGCCTTGCACGAGGGGTTGATCCGGCATTAATCGGGTCCCGTTCGGAAATTACCGAGTTTGTGCGGGATTGCAATTTTGATCAGATTGAAAGTCATCGCCTTATATCCGGCTGGCGGAAAGAATTCATTGGAGAAAAACTGCAGAAATTGCTTACCGGGAAACATGCAATCTGGCTGAATCCCTCAACCGGACTGCCGCAAATAACTTTCGACCCACGTGTTAACGAATAGTTATTTCCGGGATGACGGTATCGTTCCTTCTTATGGTAAGAATTTTTATCCTTCACACATCTTTAATCTCTTCATCGAACTCACCAAGAGCATATTCATAGATCGTGTGATGCCGCATTACCTGAAAACCTATAATAGCGGCTAATGCTGCGGGGAGACTGTAGTGAAGGCCGAAAACTTCGGTTGCCATAACAGCCGCCGCAAGGGGCACGTTCATGCTGCTTGCCAGCATACCTGAGAACCCGGCGGCGAGAAAGGCATAATAGGTCGGTGATGCATATTCAATATTGAGAAAGCTTGCAGCGGATGCGCCAAGGAGCATGCCTGCAATAACGGCCGGGCCGGTAAACCCGGCACTCATTCCTGAACCGACCGTGATACAGTTGCACACCAGTTTACAGAAGATCATGATAAGCAGTACAATACCGATCGGTTGTTCAAATGGCAGGTTGCCGGACATGATAGACAGGTTGCCGGAAATCAGGGCCGGAACCATTCGTTTGCTTGTTCCGAGCAATTCAGGATTTACCATCCAGCCAATCAAAAATGCAATGACCGATCCGATAATTACTTTAAGTAATACATTGCCCTCTTTCCTTTTAAACCGATTACTTGCACGATTGTACAGAGTTGTGTAAAATCCACCGAGTAATCCTGTAGTAATAGCAAAGAGCAAGAGCCAGCCGATCATTCTGGTATCCATAAATTTATCGACGGTGTCGAATTGATAGAAACCGCCCCAATCGAGGGATTTGCCGATAAATACCGCAGTGCAACTGGAGAGCATTGCTGGAAAGAGATCACGGTATCCCATGCTTTTTCGCTGTATTATCTCCACCGCGAAAATGCCGCCGCCAATTGAAGAGTGAAAGACCGCGCCAAGCGTTGCTGCAAGTCCGCATATAGCGGCTGTCCGCTGATCCTGTTTACTGAATCCAACGTGGATACTTTGTGTACAACGAATTATAAATGCCATGATACCGGCAGAAGCGCGGCCTATCGGCCCGACAATGCCGCCGTTACCAAACGTTGAAATCGTAACAAGTGCAGCCCAGTATTTAAAGAAGGTAACTGAAAAGAGCAGGTCTCCGTTATGGATTCGTATTCCCCTGATGTAGGATGGGATTCCTTCACCGGCAGCATGCGGCTGGATACGGTATATGATGCCGCCGGCAATACATGCTCCGATAACAGGCCAGAGCCATATTGGCAAAGATACGTTCGTGATAAATGATGAAATAGCTGATGATAAAAGAATAAAGGCCTGTACCATGAGGGTCGCCACAGTACCGGCTACAATAGAGAAAACAATCCATTTTAGCAGGAATATATACGATTGTAGTATATTTCTATCCATACTGTTCTGTTTATAAAAGTGTAACCGTTCACGGGTTCATGGTTCAGGGTTGAAATCCAAAATCCAAAATTAAAGAATGTTTACAAACTCAAGCATCATCACAACGTTTTTTCATTGATCTATTATTATACCATGTTTGTATAAAAAAGACAGCCTTGTTATCATGAATGAGATGGGATCGTATGATGTTTTTTAATTTACACAATTCAGGAAATAGAGGTACTATATGCTGCCTTTACTGACTCTATTCTTCACCTCATTTTGTATCGCCTTTTCAGGTGCGCTGATGCCGGGGCCGTTGTTGACCGTTACTATCAGTGAAACTGCCCGGCGGGGATTACTGGTCGGTCCGCTTCTTATTATCGGTCACAGTATTCTGGAACTTATTCTGGTTGTTATACTCCTGCTCGGCCTGGCGCCCCTGATAACGAATGACCTTGTTATCACTGTTATTGGCGTTTGCGGCGGCACAATTATGCTCTGGATGGCCGTGAGCATGTTCCGTTCGCTGCCTTCACTGACAATTAAATGGAATGCGCAGGAGAAAGCAAGAGGTAATCTGATCGTAACCGGTGCTCTGATGAGTCTGGCCAATCCCTACTGGACAATATGGTGGGCTACTATCGGGCTCGGGTATATCCTACATTCCAAAGAGTCTGGTTTTATTGGCGTATGTTTCTTTTTTGTCGGACATATTCTCGCAGATTTTGTGTGGTATACCCTGATTTCCGTCTCTATTGGAAAAGGGAGACATATGTTAAATGATGTTGTCTATCGGGGTATTATAGGAATATGTGCAGGACTGCTTGTGCTTTTTGCTTTTTTTCTCTCTTTTGGTGTGGTATATAGAAACTAAATAATTAATATCTACCATTTTCCGTTGAGAAAATTATTTTACCAATATGATTTCAAAAGATATTCAGAATATAGCAAAAGAAATTTTTACGGAAGTTGATTGTGAGAAATGTTTACTCTTCGGATCTTATGCACGAGGAGATAACACAAAATACAGTGATTATTATTTTCTTGTTATTACCAGGAATACCCTATCCGGAAGAGAAAATAAAACTGGCTTCATTTATCCGAGGTAAATTTGCTGATAAAAAAATTGATGCTGATATTATAATCAAATCAAACGAAGAGATTAACTGTTACAAGGATAAAACAGGCCATATTGTTAAACATGCTCTGGCCGAGGGTGTGTCGGCATGGTAGATGATTATACATTTAACACCTGCGAGGATGCTCAATATGGAACTCTGCCCCTGCAATTCAGGAAAAGCATATGCTGAATGTTGTGAAGTATTTATTACACAGAAGGAAAATGCACCGACCGCTGAACAGCTTATGCGGTCGCGTTATACTGCGTATGTAAAAAAAGAGGTTGATTATATACTGAAGACAATATTACCCAAACAGAAAAAGAATATTGATAAAGAGGGTGTTCGAAACTGGGCGGAGAAAACAGAATGGCAGCGTCTGGAGATACGGGGGACAGAGAAGGGCGGCTCTGATGATACTGAAGGAGCTGTGGATTTTATAGCACATTATAAGGAAAAAAATGTTGCGTGTAAACATCGTGAGGTCGCGAAATTTAAAAAGGTGAAAGAGAAGTGGTACTATGATGACAGTGAGTTCCCTGCGCAACTGCAGTATGTTCGTGAGGAGCCCAAGGTAAGCCGCAACGATCCCTGCCCCTGTGGAAGTGGGAAAAAATATAAGAAGTGCTGCGGAAGATAGATATAAAGCAGATGAAAATCTCCCGTCCCTATGGTATTATGTGATGAAAGGGATACATTTCCGTAGTCTCCCGGGTAAAGAGTATGAGAACTGGAACTACCGTATTGCTGTATATGAGGAAGTAGTCTTTTAAAATCTTACTTACTAACGTGGGATAAACCCGCAAGTAAGTTCCTTATCAGATTTCTTTCTAACCGAAGAAAGCATTCGGAATAAAGTATTGTAACAAATAAATTTGTAACCAATACCTAAAAAACAAGAAAGCAATCTGTAAGGTACTAAGTGCATATGTTCATAAATATGCTGACGTTTTTAATCGTCCTCGTCCCTCCTCCTCAGTCAAAGCAAGTGCCACCGGCACTTTGCCTTCCTCCCCTCGGCCCTTATTTTTTCGAGGACGACGGACGAGGAGGATAATACGTCATAGTATTTTTGAACAAGACCACTAAGTACCTATAGCCAGTGTTTACAGTAAATACCTACTTTTTTTTCATAAGGCGGGAAAAATAGGCGAGATGATACCCTAATACTTCCTGAACATATTTATAGGAATGTCCGCCGGGACGTTCGTGATATTCATGCGCTATATTGAGGTTCTCCATTTTCTTATGTGCAGCGCGGTTAACTGAGAGAGCAAAATCACTCGTACCGCAGTCAATAATGATTCCCTTTTTTTTATCGGTCAGCTTCTTCATGATAAACAGAAATGAATGCTGCTGCCACCTGTTTTTATTTGACGAATAGGAGCCCAGCACGTGGGAAATGTCCCATTCGTCGGGAAAGGCGGTCAGGTCAAGTATCCCGCTGATACTTCCTGCCCCGCAGAACAGATCCGGATGTCCGGCCAGCAGCGTTAACGCGCCATGCCCGCCCATGCTGCTGCCGATAATAACCCGCCCTTCTGATGAAGCGATCGTTCGATAGTTGCTGTCAATATAGGGTATAACATCTTCTACGATATATGAATCAAATTGTAAACTCTTCTTTATTGGACTGTCCAGATACCATGAGTTGTAATTGCCGTCCGGGCAGATGAGTAACACATTTAAGCTGTCAGCATAGCGTTCAAGATCACCTATCCGTGAAAAAGAGGTGTAATTTCCACCGTATCCATGAAGGAGGTACAGTGCGGGAAAATGGTTTTTGTTGTTTGCATATACACCGGGCAAAACAACTAAAGCTTTAAACGATTTACCGCCGGCAGAATGAGGGATGGAGATTTTGTCGGTAACGGGTCCTGAAAAAACAGCAACGGTTATGACGAATACAATCAGGTATATTCTGAATCCGGTTACCGGTAATTTGTTTTGCATGAGGTAATTCTTTCCCAGGACGTGTTTATATAGTCGGATACGGTTAGAGGCCTATTGCTGCGAAAATGGTTTTAATAAACCGGACAACGACATCACCGTAGTGATAGAAGAGAAATCCGATAGCAATGGCGATAAAGAGCCGTTTTCTCTTATTTATACCCAGCAGGTCTTCAAGGAATATTAAAATGAAATAGAAAATGGCAGCAACAGTTGCAGCTTCGATATAACCCGGTGGTATTGGCATATGGCAACCTCGTAGTATACGGGTAATAATTAATGCGTGAGAATAAATAATTACCGGTGCGGATATCTTGTCAATAAAAAAACTAATTTATTGATAGGGAGATATCTAATATTTTTTTATAGAAAATAGGAGACACCGGCTTCGAATATTTTCTGATCCTTATTGCCCTCAATATTTTTTGCCACGTTGGAACCAATTCTTTCCGAGTGACCCATTTTGCCAAGGATTCTGCCGTCAGGGCTGGTAATCCCTTCGATAGCATTCAGTGAGCCATTCGGATTTACCGTTATATCATACGATGGGTTTCCTCCGGCATCCACATACTGTGTGGCGATCTGTCCATTTTCAATAAGTGATTTTATAACCCGGCCTTGAGCGATAAAACGGCCTTCACCGTGGGAAATAGCAAGTGAATGAATGTCGCCGGAATTGACATTGGCGAACCATGGCGAAAGGACGGAACAGATTCCGGTTCGTATCATCCGGGACATATGCCTGCCAATGGTATTGAATGTCAGGGTGGGGCACTGCTCATCAATGTCCCGTATTTCACCAAAAGGGACAAGACCCAGTTTTACCAGCGCCTGAAAACCGTTGCAGATACCGAGCATTAATCCGTCACGTTCCGTTATGAATTGCATAACCGCATCTTTTAGACTCGGATTTCTGAATACGGCAGCGATGAATTTGCCTGAACCTTCCGGCTCATCACCGGCGCTGAATCCTCCCGGAATCATTATTATCTGTGCATTGTCGATTTTTTTCTTCATAGCGGTAAGTGTCTCGTCAATATCCTGCGGGTTCAGATTTTTTATAACGAACGAATCAACAATACCACCGGCCCGCTCGAATGCCCGCGCACTGTCATACTCACAGTTTGTACCCGGAAAAATTGGAATGAATATCCGTGGTTTCGCAATGGCAGTTTTAGGTTTTACCGTATTTCTCTTTTCGTATGATACGGCAGCCGGCGATTCCGGGGCACTGCTTTCAACGGTTACCGGGAAAATTGATTCAAGGGTTGCTTCCCAGGTGACACGCGCCTTGTCCAATGAAACTGCTGTGCCGTTATAGTGTAGTACCGGTTCCTCAATAGTGTTACCGATAACGCTATACTCAATTTCCGAAAGAAAATTGTCCGGGTTGTATTGGCTGTCAATCTCGCAGACAAGAGAACCGATGTGTGTACCAAAGAGAGTGTTTTTGTCAAGTTTCGTGACAAATTGCATGCCGATGTTGTTGCCGAAGGCCATGTTAGTGACTGCTGCTGCAATACCGCCGGTTCGAATGGTATGCGCTGCGATGATTTTCCCCTCCTGTATGAGCCGTGTAACAAGGGAGTACTGTTTGTTAAGGGTGTCAAAGTCCGGCAGTTCGTTTGCATCACGTACCAGAGGGATAGAGACAACATGGTTACCGGCACTCTTGAATTCCGGTGAGATAGTGGTCGGTACCTCAGTCGGGCACAGAGCAAAGGCAACAAGGGTGGGTGGGACCGATATCGTTTCAAAGGTACCGGACATACTGTCCTTGCCGCCGATTGCAGCAATACCGAAACCTTTTTGTGCATGAAATGCGCCCAGAAGTGCACTGAACGGTTTTGCCCATCGTTTCGGATCGGTACCAAGCTTTTCGAAATATTCCTGAAGAGTCAGGCGGATTCTTCTATGGTTCCCGCCTGCTGCGACAACCTTGGCAACCGCTTCGATTATAGCATAGACAGCACCGTGAAACGGGCTCCATCTGGAGAGCTGCGGGGTGAAGCCGTGACTCATTATTGTACCGGTTGTGGTATCGCCTTCAAGCACCGGCAGTTTAGCCACCATGCATTCAGCCGGAGTAACCTGATATTTTCCGCCGAAAGGAAGAAGAACGCTTCCCGCACCAATAGTGCTGTCAAACCGTTCGACCAACCCGCGCTGGCTGCATACATTTAAATCGGCAAGATTGGCAAGCCATGCATCCTCAAGATTTTCATGTGCCTCAACTGCCGGGAGGATAGTTGAGAAAAAATTGGCGGAGGCATCAGGCGCCGATACTTCAATCGTGATATCCTGCAAAACGCCGTTGGTATTAATGAAGTCCCTGCTGATATTTACAATATCTTTGCCATGCAGGACCATGGTAACGCGCGGTTCCCCGGTCACTGTTGCAACGGGTGTAGCCTCGAGGTTTTCTTCGCTCGCATAGCCGATGAACCG
>JAUVGS010000059.1 GCA_030593665.1 Chitinivibrionales bacterium
AGGAGGGACAGATATAACCATTCTACTCCCTGCCACTGAAGCCAGGTTATCAGGGGAACAAAATAAACCTTTTCCTTTTTCAAAGAGCACCGGTAGAATTCTCGTTATGGATGACGATGAAATGATTCTTGCGGTTGCAGGTGAACAACTCAAGAGGCTGGGTTATAGTTTCGAGCGTGCGGGAAATGGTGAGGAGGCTACAACCTTGTACAGAATGTCAATCGATGAAAAAAGGAAATTTGATGCTGTTATTTTGGATTTGACGGTTCTTGGCGGTATGGGAGGGGAGGAGACAATTAAAAAACTTCTTGAAATTGACCCTGAGGTAAAAGGTATTGTCTCAAGTGGATATTCAGATGACCCTGTTCTTGTTGAGCCTGGAAAATATGGTTTTTTAGGCAAAATAGCAAAACCTTACCTGAAAAACGAACTGGCATGTGTGCTGAATGAAGTTATCGGGGGAACGTAGCCGAAACGAAACATACCCCCGGCCCTCCGACGTCTCTGCTCTGAGCTTACAAGGCACCTCAAACCGTTTCACTTTTCCGCATAAAAAATACCGTATTGCCACAATCCCTTTTTCATTGCTTTATACTGATTGTGCGGAGCGTCGGTAGGGTAGGATTTCAAGGGTATTATTTTGTCAATCAGGTGAAATATAAAAAAGACAAATGAGGTGTAGTACATGATCTGCGAAGTGCGGAATACATTGCTGGATACATCACGGTACACTGGATTGTGAAAATCGGTTTCAACGGCATATTGCGTGAATTTCTCCGGGGTCTCCAGATAGTTAACGATCCATCCGTCAAGCCATCTATCCATTAATTTTTTTTCTTTCCCGAAATAGTTCTCTTTACTGGCAAAACCGTCGGCAATAATAAACCGACCGCCGTCCTTCAGCACGCGGTACGATTCCTGTATGAATTTTTCCTTACTCTCAGCATAACAGATACTCTCCAGGCCCCATACAACATTAAAATGTTTATCTTTAAACGCAGTTTTCTGGTAATCCATCTCATAGAATTCGGTTAAATGAGCAACACCTTCTTTTTTAGCATTCTTATAGGCCTGTTTAACCTGCCGGGGGCATATTGTAATACCGATAACATGACAGCCGAATGTCTTTGCCAGGTAGATACTAGCGCCGCCAACGCCGCAGCCGGCATCAAGAATATGATCTTTTTCAGTAATATGCGCTGTTTCCGCGAGGACTTCATTAAACCGCTGGGTAGCCTGCCGCAGGTGTTTGGTGCTCTCATCCCAGTAGCCATAATGCATATTCCGTCCCCAGAGACGGTATCCCAGCTCATTCTTGGCATAATAATCGATTATATCTTCTTTGGTCCACTGCATTGGCAAGATCCTCTTGGAATAATAGTAAACGTCATAAAATACGTTAATTCGACCAATAATAAAAGTGAACTTATCTTTTTCCGGTATAACAGTCCCGGAAATGGGACAGTCTGTCCCAAAACTGGGACGCTTTTCTGGTATTTTTCTTTTATTTCATCCGGATTTAACGATTTTATTTATGGCGTGGAATTTGCGGGTATATTATAAAATAAATCAGATTTTTATCTTACCAGCAGGTAATTAACCACTAGGAGGCTCATGACACACAGGAATTTAGTCCTTCTTTCACTATCTCTGACCATCATTTCCTTTAATAGTTACTCTTACTTCGACACCCTGGAAATGGTAACATCTTATTACTCACCGCTCCCGAATCCTCGTGCATTCGAATTTGACGGGACACATTTCTGGCTTGCCAACCTGGAGCGGCCTGTTCTCTACAAGCTTGATGTAAATACAAATAAAATCGATTCCCTGGCAATGCCTTTTAACAGGATAGCCGGTATTACCTTTCACAATGGTGAAATGTGGGTGGTTCGGGATACCGTTATCGGGAAATCCCCGGTTATTTCCACGAATGGTGACACCTTATATTAGGAATATTTATTGTGTATACCGTATTTCACCGGACAACGGCTCCATACTTGACTCAATACGCTTTGGTGATAGTTACGGAGGTACTTATGATTTTCTCTGGGGTATCGCCTACCATAAAAGCAATATCTATGTGTCGTTCGACGGCGGATGGGGGGCGTGCACGTACAAATTGTACCCGATGAATAAGGACAGCCTTGACAAATTGACAGGAGCCCACCCCTCCGGCATGACCGTCATCGGTGATGAACGATGGGGGGGTAGGCGTAGGGATGGTGTTTAATGGAAATTTGCTTGCTACTCTGGGTGAAAATGGATCGGAGACCTTTGTATATAAACTCCTGTTTGATGTTGCGGATATTACCTTTGATGGAGAGCATATCTGGTTGTGCGATAATAAGAAATCGAGTTTGTGTAAGATGGAAAAAATAACCGCCTCTGTTATGTTTCAGCCGATATTTATGATTGAAGATTTATCAGTATATAGACATAACGACAGGGTAATTATTATCCACCCATTACTTGACGCCTCTTTTAATTTGTCTGTGTATACTATGCAGGGGAAAAAGCTGAATAGTTTTGCTTATAAGAATGGAACATATCTGATATGGCCTACTGGGGCCGTTTCAAACGGGATATATCTTTTAAATATCTCAAACGGTACTGAACAGTACAGGCAACGGGTGTTTATTAATAAATAAACTCGAAATCCTCTATTGGACTCGGTATAGTATTCTGTTATCCCGTAGGGATAAAATATTTATAGAAAATATAAACCAACCTCTACCACCAAGTCCCGTTAGGGATGAAATAAGAAGCAGATTACCGTTTATCATTTTTTTGAGAAAATAAAGAAAACATGTTGAAATTGCCACATGATAATTATATACTAGTGTTACCAAGATGCACGATAAATAACATACAATTGTTATATAGGAAAAAGTATATATTTATTTGAATGAATACAGCCACCTCTATCAATCGTGTATCTGGATGATATAAAACAGATTACAACTGTCACTTTAAGTAGATTGTATAGTTAAAAATGATATCTGAATCAATAACTGTGGGCATATCGGAATTCAAAGTTTCAAAAAATCCGGATGCTAGTTTAAAAACTTTCTCACTTGGTTCCTGTCTCGGTGTATCAATTTTTGACCCGACAACCGGAGTCGGAGGAATGATACACTGTATGCTTCCGCTTTCAAAAACAGATGAAAAGAAAGCACATTTGAAACCAGCGATGTTTGTTGATTCAGGCGTTCCATTGTTATTTAAAAGTGCCTATGATCTTGGTGCGAACAGGGAAAAACTCATTATAAAGGCCGCCGGCTGTGGTGACCTCATTGACAAAAACAATCTATTTCAAATCGGTCAACGTAATTATACGATGTTTAAAAAGCTGCTTTGGAAAAACAAATTGTTCCTGACGGCAGAGTCGACCGGCGGCTCCATACCACGAACCATGATCCTTGATTTAGACTCGGGACGGACATTTATCAAGTCACGTGGAAAGGAGATAGAGCTGTGAGCCTTCGAACAAAAATTCTTATTAATGCAAAAGCAATGCCTGCAATGTCATCAACGATTGTGAAACTCGGTAAACTGGTAAATAATCCTGAGACACCAATGGACGATATAGTCCGTGCTCTTCAACTCGATCCTGGTATAACCGCGAATGTACTGAAACTGGCCAATTCAGCCGCACTTGGCCTCCCGCGACAGGTAAGCTCTATCAGTGAAGCCATTGTTCGGATTGGTACGAAACAACTCTATCACATTGCCCTCTCCTCATCATTAAAACCAATGGTTGACAAAACGCTTGGCGGGTATGATCTGGAAGAAGGGTTTTTCTGGCGTCATAGCATAGCAGTGGCTACTGCTTCAGAAACAATTGCACAGTTGCTGCGGAAAAAACCCGGTGATGCTTTTACCGCAGGCATTTTACACGATGTCGGCAAACAAGTCATATCCGACTTTATTCAGCGTACTAATGAGTCATTCGATGAAATCCAGGGCGCCAATAGGACTTTTGATGCTATAGAACGTGATATACTGGGCATAGATCATGCCGACCTCGGTGCAAGCCTTCTTGAAAAATGGGATTTTCCATCTCCGCTTGTAAACGCTACGCGATACCATCACCGGCCGGACGAGGCCACAGAAGACCAGACGCTTGTCGATATAGTTCATGTCGCCGATGCGATAAGTTCCAGTGGAGGACTCGGTATCGGCAGCGACAGCCTGCAATATGAACTGTATCCGGCTGCAATAGAACGTCTGGGGCTCATTGATGAACAGATGGATAAAGTGTTATGTACCACCGTTGAAAAAACTCAGGAATTTGAAGAATTGATGAAGTCCCTATAAACAGATACTCTTCATATCGTTTTAGCCATCTACCTACAATAATATCAGAGTGTTAGATTATAATATTATATAAAAATAGAGAGAAGAACATTCCAATAACAGGTGTTAGAATCCACGCTATAAATATTTTTGTAAGTTTAATAAAATTAATTGTTTGAATGCCTTTAATAAATCCTATTGCAAGAATCGATCCCACAATTGCCTGGGATGTAGATACCGGTACTCCAATAATCGCGTAAATATGAACAGTGACAGAATGTGCTATAACTGCAATAAAAGCTGAAAAGGCATCCAGCTTAACTATTGATTTGCCAACAGTATACATAACGTTCCTGCTGTAGGTAAGGGCACCGACAGCTATACTCAGGCCGCCAAAAAGAACTGCCTGAATAGGGGAAAGAAGGTTACCTGCATACACACCGGTAACATTGGCAACATTGTTTGCACCGAGCGCATAAGCGCCGTAGCATCCGGCAAAAAGAAGCCCGGTACGGAGAGCCATATCACAGGCAAAGATATTAAGTCGGAGTTTACGGAAAACAAAAAGGAACAGGTAGTAGAGGATGATGGCAAAGAGAAAACCGCCGACAGGCGTACCGATCCAGCAAATAGCAATTTTTGTCAGCCCTGCGGTATTTACACTTTTCTGCACAATGCCAATTCCCAGTATAGCGCCAACAACAGCCTGTGAAGTACTTATCGGCAGTTTGAGTATTGTCATAAGGGTAACGGTCACAGCCGCTGCAAGGGAGGCGATAAAAGCGGTATGTAATGTCTGTGAGGTTAAGCCGCTGAGGGTTTTAAGGCCTTCATGCCCCTGAAGTAACGCGCCGATAATAACAAAAACCGCAGTTAGAATTGCGGCTGTGGAGAATTTAATCATACGGGCGCTCACAGCAGTGCCGAACTCATTGGCAGAGTCGTTAGCCCCCAGTGCCCATCCGAGGAAAAAACCGCTGAACAGCCGGAACATTATACCACCCTTTTCATATTAATCAGGGTAATATGGTCGGCAGCATCCTCGCAGTGATCCGTTAACTTTGTTATTATATTGATCAGGTCGGTAAAAATAATCTTGTCGAATTTGTCTATATCACGGGCAAAAATAGTCTTAATAATTCTTGCCTGTATATCATCACAAAGAGCTTCATAGTCATTAATCGTACGAACAAAATTCATGACATTCTGTCGCTTCCCGAGTAAATCTTCAATTGCCAGGCGGACCTGGTCATAACAAAGGAGCGATGTTTTCACCATCTCACGGATATCATCCTTTATAAAATCGGGAATATGTATATTTCGCGTATTCAGATATCTGAGAATATGATTCGTGCAATCAATGATATCATCGTATCGTTCAAGGAGCCGCATGAGGTCTTCACGTGATTCAGGGAGCAATGATTTCTTATACAACAACTTCTCGATGCTATGTAGTATTGCATCTGCCTTTCCTTCAATTTCCCTGATATTAGAGATGTGATTCTCAAATTCAGTATCATTGCCATGATCAAGAAAGTAATTCATCACCTGATTAAAGAGTTTCATACCATAATTACAAATTTCAAAATAGGCTTGAATCTTTTCAAGGAGTATTGTGTTTCTTTTCAGGAAAAACACTCGTGTATCCTTTCGTGATAAGGTAAATACTCTGTGCGGCCTAATACTATTTTTCCTATTAGACCGGTCGCCATATACCCGATAAATATAATTATATGATGATTACTAAAATATTTGAAGTTGAAATCTTTATAACTTTCTAAAATACCAATGTAACAATAAAATATTTTTATTTATAACGCACAAATGAATTGGTGAAACCGAGTTGAATAATATCTTTGTGAATCTCAGTTTCAGGAGGAGAGCATGTTAATCGTACACGTGTTTGTTCATGTCAAAGAAGAGCAGGTTGGCGCATTTAAAGAAGCTACTGTTGAAAATGCCGAAAACAGTGTTAATGAGCCGGGCATCGCCCGCTTTGATATACTGCAGCAGCAGAATGACCCCACCAGTTTCGTGCTCGTTGAAGTCTATCATACATCGGAAGATCCTGCAAAACATAAGAAAACAGCGCACTACCGGAAATGGCGCGATACTGTGACAGATATGATGGCTGAACCACGCAGCAGCATTAAGTATTCAAATATTTTCCCTGATGAAAAAGGATGGTAATTACCTCTATTCAAGTGAAACATATTACTTTCAAAAAGGACCTATTGTTTTATGTATTTTGAATTCGCGACAGCGACACGGATTGTATTCGGCCAGGGTAAAATACAGGAGGTTAGCGCGCACGCAGCCGAAATCGGTACATGTGCTTTTGTTATAACCGGCCAATCAGATAAACGAGCTGAGCAATTGCTTTTTTTACTGCAACAGCAGGGGATAGAAACGGTTATCTACCAGGTACTGAGTGAGCCGACGATTACCAATGTATACAAAGGTGTTGAAAAGGCTCGGGAGAACGGGTGTACTTCAGTGATCGCCATTGGCGGCGGCAGTGTCGTTGATACAGGTAAAGTTATTGCCGCGCTGTTAACGAATTCCGGTGAACTGATAGATTACCTCGAGGTAATCGGTAAAGGGCATAAAATCATCAATGATCCGGCCTATTTTATTGCAATACCGACGACTTCCGGCACTGGTACCGAGGTTACCAGGAATGCGGTAATAAAGTCCCTGGATCACAAGGTAAAAGTTAGTGTCAGAAGCTTATTTTTATTACCGAAACTCTCTATAATTGATCCTGAACTTACCTATTCCATGCCGCCGGCGGTAACCGCAAGTACCGGCCTTGACGCCCTGACACAGTTAATGGAAGCCTATGTATCCAACAAAGCCAACTTCTTGACAGACGGTCTTTGCCGGGTAGGATTGAAACGTGCCGCATATTCACTTGAGCGTGCCTATACCCATGGCGATGATACACAGGCACGTGAAGATATGTCTGTTGCAAGCCTTTTTGGCGGTATGGCACTGGCAAATGCCAAACTTGGCGCCGTACATGGCTTTGCGGGTGTAATCGGCGGGATGTTTGAAGCTCCCCACGGAGTTATTTGCGCGCGCCTTCTTCCGGGTGTCATGGAAGCTAATGTCCATGCCCTGCAAAATAGGTCACCTGAATCACCTGTCATTTCCCGGTATAAAGAAATTGCTGGTTTACTTACCGGAAATTCACATGCTGGTCTTGAGGATGGTATTCAGTGGATCTATACGTTATGTGAGGGTATGCATGTCCCGCACCTTGCCGAGCTTGGTATTACCACTGGTGATTTTTCCTCAATCGTAGAAAAATCACAAAAGGCAAGCAGTATGCAAGGGAATCCTATTTCACTAACCGATGATGAATTGTCTGATATTTTACAGAAGGCTATATAACGCCAGCCTCTGCATTTGTTGTTATATTACTATTTGTAAAATCAGTATCCACATAAAAAAGTGCTGGAATTGGATTGAGCAAGGGAATACTACTACAATAATTTACCGGGGTAAAATAGGTTTCTGTGCATAAAGACAATGTAATATTTGACACCGTCCCTGTACTTCTGGCCACTGCACAATTTGTAAGTGATAATTACTGTTTTCCATCTCCAGAGAAATGTGGTGTGAAAGTAAATTATTGGATAAATCAAGTTAGTTGACTTCTTGTCTCCGTCCCCGTTACGTCCCCAGTTACTTAATTTTATAAATCATTTTACTTATCAGCATCAGCTCTGTTAATACCTGCCCATTTCATCAAGTTTATCAAATGCGTGCTTCGCTATATTTTTGGCTTCCGCAGGATCGACACCATTTTTTTCCGCAAGTATAGTGATATCATAATCCTTGCCATTGTTAACGGCATACATAAGATCTCTCAAGAAACTGTTTATTTTTTTCAACAATTCAGGATTATGCTCCGGATTTTCTTCCGTGAAAAGAGCCTCGTAGGGATCAATCTCGTATTTATTTTTCAAAATATTCATCATGGTAATAATCATTCCCGGCGATGCCATTACATCTGGTTTATCAGAGAAATCCCATCCTGCATTATTTAAAATATCAACAATAGCTATAAAGCTGTCATGGGAAAATGTGGAAATACAAAACTCACTCTTTTTTGTGTTGTAGTAGCATTTCGCAAAATGAGGATGCTCTCCCCGTCCCTTAAGAGTAAACTGTTTTATCCTGTTTTTTGTCTTGACAGTAAAATCATCCGCAAGATCCTCATCGCTGAAATCTTCTAAATAAAATGTGGATACACAGCGAACCCGTCGTATCTCTT
>JAUVGS010000366.1 GCA_030593665.1 Chitinivibrionales bacterium
AATAAGAGAGCTCAAACTCGATCCTGACATTGTGAATGTCAATGGCGGCGCTATTGCACTGGGACATCCGCTGGGAGCCACGGGCGCGATTCTTACTGTGAAGCTGATTAATGAAATGAAACGGAGAAATGTCAGGTACGGCATGGTGAGCATGTGCATCGGCGGTGGTATGGGTGCTGCCGGCATCTTTGAGAATTGTATGTATCAGGAGAAAAAAGTAAAAGCTGCGGGAAAGAAAAAAACGGTTAAAAAATCCAAATCGAAAAAAGGAAAACAATAACGGTTACCTACAATACATAACTGAACAGTGACTTATAAACTTGAACCGGGAGATAACCATGGATGCATCAGCCTATCGTAAAGGTGGCAGTTTTTTAATCGAGCAGAGTCAGCCTGCTGATATCTATACGCCGGAGGACTTTACCGATGAGCACAGGATGATCCAGGATATGGTGCATAAATTTGTTGAAAACGATATAAAAACCAAGATGGATCAGATAGAGAAACTGGATTATGACCTTACCAGGGAGTTAATGAAAAGCGCCGGGGAGTTGGGCCTGCTGGGCGTTGATGTCTCCGACGAGTTTGGTGGCGCCGGCATGGATAAAATCAGCGCTATTATTGTATGCGAAGAACTGGGAAGGGCAGGATCTTTTTCAGTTACCATAGGCGCACACACGGGGATTGGCACGCTGCCTGTTGTCTATTACGGCACCAGGGAACAGAAGGAGAAATATCTCACCAAACTGCTGAGTGGTGAATATATCGGCGCGTATGCGTTAACCGAGCCGGGCTCAGGATCCGACGCACTCGCCGCGAAAACAAAAGCAGTACTCAGCGAAGATAAAAAACACTACATTCTTAACGGTACCAAACAGTTTATCACCAATGCCGGTTTTGCATCACTGTTCATCGTATTCGCCAAAATTGACGGCGAGGCATTCTCCGCCTTTCTCATTGAACATTCCTATGAAGGAGTTTCCCTTGGTGAGGAAGAGAAGAAACTGGGAATAAAAGGCTCCTCAACCACCGCCCTGAATCTGGATAATGTCAAGGTCCCGGTGGAAAACCTGCTGGGCAAGCCCGGTGACGGCACTAAAATCGCCCTGAACATCCTCAATATCGGCAGGTACAAACTGGGACTCGGGTGCCTGGGCTCATGCAAGGAGATCATTTCCGACGCACTGTCCTACACTGCCGAGCGTGAACAGTTCGGGCGGACATTAAACAAGTTCGGCCTGATCCAGCAGAAACTAGCCATGATGGCAATCAAAACCTTTGCCCTGGAGAGTGCTGCATACCGCACAGTCGGCTTGATTCAGAAACTCGTAGACAGTATTGACCATTCAGCCGAAGATGCCGGAAGAAAAATTCTTAAAAGCATCGAGGAATACTCTATCGAATGCGCAATCATGAAAGTATACGGAAGTGAAACGCTCGACTATGTTGCTGATGAAGGCCTGCAAAGCCTGGGCGGCTATGGCTATATCCAGGAGTATCCTATGGAACGGATTTACCGCGACTCGCGCATTAACCGGATATTCGAAGGTACCAATGAAATTAACCGGATGCTAATCACCGGTATGCTGATGAAAAAAGGATTGAAAGGTGAACTGAAACTGACGGAGGCAATTAAATCCATTCAGAAAGAAATTATGGATTTTCCAATGATGGCTGAAGAAACCGGAGAATTACTGGAAGCTGAAAAAAGAGTGCTTGAAAACGCCAAAAAAGCCATACTCCTCATTGCAGGAGCTGCTATGCAGAAATTCGGCCAGGCGATTGAAGAAGAGCAGGAAGTCCTGGCAATGGTTTCCGACTGCATCATTGAAGTGTTTGTGCTGGAAAGCGTAATCCTTCGTACTCTGAAGATTGCCCAGGCTGACAATAGCGAAAAAACAAATATCTATCTTGAAATCGCCCGGGTGTATTGCCTGGAAACAGCCCAGAAAGTGGAAAACACGTTAAAGGTAGCAGCCGCGGCAATTTACGAGGGGGATGATCTCCGGGTACTGCTGGGCGCAGTGAAAAGATTCATGAAGTATTTACCTTCCAATGTGAAAGAAAAGAGAAGAGCAATTGCCGGACACATGATTGAAGCGGGGAAGTATCAGTTATAAAAAGCAGTTGCATGTTAAATGTTGGTGAGTTTGAAGAAGAGTTCTACGATAAATATCGTAAAATTATTTATGAGTATTTTCGTATAATCTACCGTATTGAAAACAATCTTATTTTCATACTTCGCATTATTGATGGCCGCCGGCTTCTTGATTTTGACCTTATTTCAGAGGTTAAATAATTTCATATTTTCACCAGTGTGTCACCGCAATGGTACATTATGCACCTTTCCTGGAAAATAATACGCCCTGTTCTCTGCCGACGGCTAATACAAATGTCAGTGCAGGTGATACGGTTTTCCTCAAAGCCGGCGATTATATCAACCCGAAATAACGGTATATCCCAATCCTTCACGGAGAAAATATACTATTCTGGTAAGTAAAGGCTCAGCCATGTCCGTTGGAAACAAACTGAGAATATATAACCTTTGCGGCACCCTGGTCGATGAGTTGAAATTACAGAACGACAAATTCGTCTGACATACCAGTACAATCTCCAGTGGGATCTATTTGATTAGATTGGAGGGCATCGGGGCAAATTTTTGTTATAAATTACAGGTAATACGATAATTGTATATGTGTGGCATGGACATCCTGTCCAGGTTTCCATTAAAAATAAATAACCTAACTCTTTTTAATATTATTACCCTATTGAATAATAAATTTACCTTGTTGAGAATTTCCAGCACTACGTAGTTCGTAAAGGTATATACCGGTACCAAGGTAATCCGGCAGAGGAACATTTTTTGACATTTGGGAGAGGGGTAAAGAATAAGCATTTCTTCGTTGGCTGAAAATATTGAAAAAGAATAGGTTCTTTTTTCAGGGATAACTATCTGAAAGGTATTGTCGGGGAGCATGGTTATAGTACCTTATTCTTCGTCAGCGCTCCCTGTTCAATTTTTATATAAACCGGGTAATGCTTCTGGGTGCTGCGGTGTATGGCGATGGGGGATAGGTATTTTTTTTTCTGTAAAACCGTTCTGAGATACAATTCAATTGCAATGAACAGGTGTTTCGTTATTTGTATTCTGTTTTCTCACAGAAAACAGATTCTTCAAATGCAGTGCATATTCCGATAGATATATTTGTGCGTTTTAG
>JAUVGS010000298.1 GCA_030593665.1 Chitinivibrionales bacterium
GGACCAAAAACCGCTGTTAAAATACTTGAAAAGGCGGGCACACTCGAAAATCTGCTTAACGATACATCGTGTGTCGGTAATCCCAAGTTACAGGCAAAAATAGATGAAAATATCGATAAGCTGGAACTTAGCAGAGAACTGGTAACCCTTAAATATGATATTGGTATGGATATCGATATTGAGGAGTTTAAGACTCACGAGGTTAAACGCGATGAGTGTGTCGAATTTTTTACAGAAATGGAGTTTACTTCTTTTCTTAAGAATCCGTTGTTTGATATAAGTACTAAAACCGAGTTCTCTGTTCATGTTCCGAAAAAGATTGACGAACTGGCTGATATTGTCGGGGAGATTGAAAAGAAGGGAATGGTGTCTATTGACACAGAGACAACAGGAGTAGAAGCCCGTTCCGCAAATCTGGTCGGCATTTCAATGGCAGTTTCAGAGAAAGAGGCCTGGTATATTCCGGTAGGCCATGATTCGGGGGAGAATCTCCCATTTGATGAAACACTGAAGATTCTTAAGCCGGTGATTGAATCGGAAGAGATTAAAAAAATTGGCCAGAATTTAAAATATGATTATCAGATATTCAAAAATTATGAAGTTACCATGCGGGGTATCTCATTTGATACGATGATTGCGGCATATCTCATTGATCCGGGAAAACGCCAGTACAATATGGATCTTCTTGCAACGCAATGGCTGAATATAAAAACAATTTCCATTGAGTCACTCATTGGGAAAAAAGGTAAGAACCAGAAATCGTTTACAGGGGTCCCTGTCGCTGATGCAGCTGAATACTCGGGTGAAGATGCTGTTATACCACTCAAACTTATGGCACAGTTTCGATCTATTCTTGAAGAGCGCGACCTTTTAACGCTTTTCGAGACGGTTGAGATGCCGCTGGTTACTGTTCTTGCTGAAATGGAGTGGTATGGTATTCAGATTGACACTGAATTTCTGCAGATTCTTTCACAGGAATACAGTAAGAAACTCACCGGGATCACAAAGGAGATATATGAGCTGGCAGGGGAGGAGTTTAATCTCAATTCGCCAAAACAGGTCAGCGAGATATTTTTTACCAGGCTGGGATTACCGAAATCAAAGAAAACAAAGACCGGTTTGTCAACTGATGTTACTGCGTTGGAAAAACTTGCGCCTGATTATCCTATTGCACAAAGACTTCTTGAACATCGCGTAGTACAGAAACTCCTTTCAACCTATATTGATGCGCTTCCTGCTCAGGTATACAGCAAAAGCGGCCGTGTGCACACCTCGTTTAATCAGACAATAACCGCGACAGGACGCTTGTCGAGCACCAGTCCGAATCTGCAGAATATCCCGGTACGTACTGATGCGGGACGAAGAATTCGTGAAGCATTTATTGTACCACACGGAAGGTTGTTGGTTTCTGCTGATTATTCACAGATAGAATTAAGGATTCTGGCACATCTTTCGAAAGATGATCGTCTAATCCAGGCGTTTAAAGAGGATATGGATATCCATACACAGACAGCTTCGGCGATCTATAATATTTTTCCGGAAATGGTAACCCCTGATATGCGGCGTGCTGCAAAGACTATCAATTTTGGCCTGATGTATGGTATGGGTCCGATCAATCTTTCAAGGCAGCTTCATATTAGCTTTAAAGATGCACAGTCGTTTATCGATCTCTACTTTGAACAGTTTCCAACGATTCATAGATTCATGGAGGAGTGCATTAAAAAAGCCGGAGAACACGGTTTTAGCGAGACCTTACTTGGACGCAAGCGCTATCTGCCTGATATCACCGCTGATAACCGGCGTGTCCGGGAAGCCGCAGAACGAACCGCAATTAACACCCCGGTCCAGGGAACTGCTGCTGATATTATAAAGATCGCAATGGTGAATATTCAGAAGGAGATAGATGAGTCGTTTACCGATGCAGAAATGCTTCTTCAGGTCCATGATGAACTGGTGTTTGAAATTGATGAGAAACATGTCGAGCCATTTTTAAAATGGGTTGTTGAAAAGATGAGTAGCGCCTATTCACTGGTTGTTCCTTTAAAGGTGGATATCGGATCCGGGAAGAATTGGAGTGAAGCGCATTAAGGGAATTAGTGAGAAAAGGAGAGAGTGGGAGAAAGGGAGAGAGGGAGAAAAAGAATGGCAACTGCTCCAGTACTCCATTACTCCGATATTCCAGATTTAAAAAGTATTTCACGAAGGCAATGATATAACTTAAATATCACAATAAGGAAAGAATTTCATGAAAGACTTTATTCAAATCGCTGTCAAAGCCGCCCGTGAAGCAGGTGGAATGCTTCTTGAAAATGCGGATAACATTAAAGATATTTTTGTTAAGAAAGACAGGTCCCTGGTAACGGATCTTGATGCACGCGCAGAAAAGATGGCTGTGGATATAATAACTTCAGCTTTTCCCGGGCATGGCATCCTCTGTGAAGAGGGGAGCGCTGTTGCATCGGATGGAGAATACCTGTGGATAATTGATCCGCTGGATGGGACGCATAATTATATCCGTGGTATCCCGCATTGGGGAGTTTCAATCGGCATTGTACATAAAGAACAGTTCGCTGCCGGGATTGTTTTCATGCCGTGTGATAATGCACTCTATGTCTCTGAGAAGGGGAGCGGTGCATTTAAAAATGGGGAGCGTATTCATGTTTCAACTAAGTCGAAAATAGAAGAGTGTACCTTATCCTACGATTCATGTATTCGGGGAGATCCGGTGTTAAAACCAAGAGTACTGGGTGAGCTTGGCCGGAAGGTCTTCAATATACGCATGTTCGGTGCGTCCACTTCTCTGTTAACATTGGTCGCTGAAGGTAAGATGGATATTGCTGTGGAATTTGACGATAAACCGTGGGATTTAGCAGCAGGCGCATCATTAGTACTTGAGGCTGGTGGTGCGTTTACCGATTTTCACGGCAATCCTACAACGTACCGGTACGAAAAATATGTTGCGAGTAATGGTCTGGTGCATGATGAAGTGTGTCGGATAATAACAGGCGCTATGTAAGATTGTATATCACTCACTTGCGACACTTTCAATAACCCGCCTCAGGTTATCAAATCCACACATAATAGAATTCAGTTTCTTAAGTTCCGTGAGGGTAATGATTCTTTTTTCAGTTAAAGATTTTTCCAGTTGTTGTGCGTGGATAATAAAAAAAGTCCACTGTGAAAGATTCATCGGATTGAGCGTATGCTCGTTTCTGTGATGAAGCAGACAAAAGACAAACATATCAATAAGATGTAATCCTTCACACGATTGTAAGGGTATTTCCGCATCCCATCCAAAGCTTGGATTGAGGGTAAATGATATATTAGGCAGACCATTACGTGACCATGTCCGGATATATGAAGAGGAAAGTACCTCAATCTTTTTACCGGTTTTTGTTTCTAAATTATAAACATCATTTTAATTACGCACTTCGTTGTGCCTGTTAAGGGCTGTTGCAACAATAAATTCTGCAAACATTTTTTGTGTTTGATTACTCGCTAAATTGGATAAAGCCCACCGCCAGAAATCGATAGTACACAGATTAATATCCCGTTCTCCATTGAGGAAGAATTCATATCCAGACTTCTGTTTGATCACTGGGGGTAATAATTTGTTCATAGAAATTACCTGTAGTATGATAAAATCGTTAATGTATAGTATATAGTGTCTGGCTGGAAAAATGACAGTTTTGCCTAGTTTCCGAACAGACACTATATAGGTAAAAGAGGGAACAACCACCATTACT
>JAUVGS010000261.1 GCA_030593665.1 Chitinivibrionales bacterium
GTATTTTTAGAATTTCTGGTAAATATGGCTCAATGTCGGGAGTTACACCTGACTCTAGATATCGCTCGCATGGTGAGAAAATTAAAGTGAAAATAAAATGCGCTGAAAACCACCAAAGGACATATAAAATTGAAGCTTTAAATGACACACTAATACTGCTTCCTCCGCTCAGGAATGTCAACATTAAATCCCGCCCCTCAGGGGCGAAGGTCTTTATAAATGACTCCTACGAAGGAACAACTCCATGCAATAAAGAACGAATTTTACCTGACACATTTAAAATTGAGCTTAGCAAAAATAATTATAACACTATCGATGCATCAGGTCTGTTTAGAGGGAAAAACGAATTTACTAACACATATAATTTGAAAATGACAGGTAAATATAAACGGCAATGGGTTCGACGCATTACTTTTGGAACTTGCATAGTTGCCGGCATCATTTCAGGAATTGCTTATAACAGCGAGAAGCAAGAGATGCAGAAAATTTATTACGAGTCACGATCGCATGATGTGTTGACCCACGATAGGAATTGGAATAATTTCAAAGGTGCTATTACAAACCGTACGATATCCTATGTTTTTGCTTTTTGTGGTGCAGTCGCTTTTGGAATCTCAATTCCTTTATGATGCTATTTATAGATTTATTAATAAACGTAACCGGAGCATATATTGTGAAATATGACATTCTTTTCTTAATTGCTTTTTTGTTCTTTTCTTGCGTACGGTATGAGAGAAATAATCCCTTCGATAAACACGGGACAAATTATTATCCTCCCAGTGTACATATTGTTCCAGATTCTATAGGCGAAATCAGTGACACTATTGAGTTTGAAGCAGTTGCTATTGACACTAATGGTATAATAATACAATACAAATGGGTTATTGACAGTGTTGAAGAAGTAGCTGATTCAAATAAACTTGAAAAAGTGTTTTATACCGTGGGTCGTAGAAAAATAATTGTCATTGTCACTGACAACGATTCCCTCACCGCAAGTGATACAAACTTTGTTTCTGTAATCCCTCTGCCGCCGAAAAATGTAACTGCAATGGGTTTTGATAAAGAGGTGAAAATTTCATGGGACACAGTGGACAACGCAACCGGGTATATCCTTTACGGGGATACCATTCCAACGATTACAAAAAATGATTCTATTATAATCAACGATACTAATAGTGAATTCATCCATACCGGATTGGTCAATAATACAACCTACTACTATGCGGTTTCCACAATAATCGATTCATTTGAAAGTAATCTGTCAATGATGGATAGTGCAATGCCGGAAGCATCTTATTTAATAACCTACACGGGCAACGGAGCAACCTCCGGGAATGCGCCTGCCGATACAAATTATTATAAAGCTGGTGCTACAGTAACAGTAATGGGTAATACCGGCAATCTTATAAAAACAGGATATACTTTTACCGGTTGGAACAATGATTCCAGTGGCAATGGTACACATTACAACCAAGCTGATACCTTTTCTATTGGTGCTGCTAACGACACCCTTTATGCAGAATGGGGAATTATACCAACCTATACAGTGTTCTACGATGGCAACGAAGAAACTGCGGGGAATGTACCTGTAGATGAAAATAATTATGAGGCAGGTGCTACAGTAACTGTAATTGGCAATACCGATAATCTTGTAAAAACAGGATATACTTTTACCGGCTGGAACACTGATTCAAGCGGCAATGGTACACATTACAATCAAGCCGATACCTTTTCTATTGGTGCTGTGGATGACACCTTGTATGCAGAGTGGAAAATTATACCAACATACACTGTAACCTACCTCGGCAATGGGAACACCAGTGGCCAAGTCCCGAAAGATGGAAACAAATATAAAACTGGTGACACGGTCACTGTTTTGGGAAACCCTGGGAAACTCACTAAGATTGACACCCTTGGGTGGGAAGATTTATTCGCTGGTTGGAACACTGATTCAAGCGGCAATGGAAATTACTACCCGGAAGGTGCCGTATTGATTATGGATACTTCTAACGTCATACTTTATGCGAAATGGATTTTTAGTGGCACATTAATTGATCACGATGGGAATGTATATCAAACGGTAGAAATTGGCAAACAAACATGGACAACAGAAAACTTGAGAACTACCCATTATAATGATGGCAAACCAATTCCTCTCATAACTGGTACAAATGATGATGGATTTTGTTATTATAACGATACAACAGACCAAAATTTTATTAAGAAATTTGGCGTACTTTACAACTGGCACTCTGTTAACACTAACAATCTGGCTCCGGGTGGTTGGCATGTGCCAACAGTCACCGAGTGGAATACTTTGCAGGATTACTTAATTGCTAATGGCTATAATTGGAATGGGACAACACAAGGCAATGAGATAGGCAAGTCAATGGCAGCAAAAACTATTTGGTATTCGTCAAACGATTCTGGTGACGTCGGAAATGATCCCTTATCTAATAACAGCAGTGATTTCTCGGCTTTACCGGGTGGTTATCGTAACGACAATGGTAATTTCAGTAACTTCGGCTCTAATGGTTCTTGGTGGAGTGCTACGGCGGACAGTACGTCAAACGCACACAACCGTTACCTACACTACCGTAGTGCTAACCTTTATAGTGGAACCTATCATAAGGAGTCGTGTTTCTCTGTCAGGTTAGTTAAAGATTAACCATTTAAAAGGAGAATAACAATGCCAGTCTTCGCCTTCGGCAAAAACTACACAACAGGTGAACTCTTATTCAAGCCCAAAACAGAAAAAGAGTTCACTGAAGACATAATAAAAGCGCATGCAGAACAAAGTGACAGCATGCGTAAGGTCGCGAATGCTATTGAAAAAGTAACTGTTTTCAGGGATGAATTAGAGCCGACGCCTTATCCTAGCGATGCTAATCCAAGGGAAGTAGGCTGGACATATATGATAAGCAAGAATGATCCGCAGCGGGCTCAGCTGGAGGAGATAATTCTTCCGCTTGCGCAGCATCGCGGTATGAAGGAGCCTGAAAAGTACCTCAAGTATAATCGTGGTATTGATAGCACCAGTATGGATTGGATGGACTTTTTAACGAAGCACTATTTTCGTAAAGGGCTAACGATTAAAGGAAAAATACCGAAATATGTCCTTATAGTAGGCGGTCCGGACCAGATACCCTTTCGCTTTCAGTCCCTGTTACAGTGCGTTGCTTTTGTGGGCAGGGTGGCATTCGACTCTTTGAAGGATCTTCGCACGTATGTTAAGAAGGTCATACGTTTGGAGACTGCGGATGAACCAGCTGCAAAAAAGGAGGCCCTGTTTTTTGCAACAGACGGCGGGAAGAACGATCCCACCTTTTACAGTCGAAGAAATATGATTGAGCCTATGGCAGAATGGGTAAAAAAAGAGTTGAAATACGATACTCGGGCATTGTTAGGGGATGAGGCGACAAAAGGCAATTTAATGAAGTCGTTGAAGAGATCGAATCCGGCTCTTGTGTATACTGCGAGCCATGGTCTTGGTGCAATAAATGAATCAATCAGCATTCAGAAACGTTTTAACGGCGCTATCTGCTGCCAGCAGCAACCGGGCGATAAGTTTTTGAAAACCTTGTTAACGGCTGAGGATATTCCGGATGACAGACCGTTCCTTGAGGGCTCGATATTTTTCCAGTTTGCCTGTTTCGGTTTCGGTACACCGAAAACAAGCGATTATGCCCATTGGATGGAGGAAAAAAGCCACTCAAATAAGCGGGATTTGATCTCTGCAATTCCCAAAAAGTTGCTTGCCCATCCCCGCGGGCCTATAGCTTATATCGGTCATCTTGATACTGCGTTACTTCTTGGGATAGTTGATGAAAACTTCCAGAGAATGCGACGCCCGTGGCATCCCAATGTTGTGCCACTTAAAAATGCAGTAGAAGACTTTTTACTGTTGCGGCCTGCGGGGCTGGGTATGAAAGATATTAATGATAGGTTTAATCTTTCCGGTGCAGCTATTGCCAATGAAATGGACTTGGTAAAACAGGGGATGACTTTTTGGGATAAAAAGTTTTATAACAATTTTGTCGTCACCTGGCTGACACGTAATGACGCCCAGAATTACATGACATTCGGTGATCCTGCAGTGCGGGTGCGGGTTGGGGATTGATTAGCGGGAATATTACATTATTTACAATTCGTATTCGACAAAGTC
>JAUVGS010000266.1 GCA_030593665.1 Chitinivibrionales bacterium
GAAATGTTCGCAATTCAGGTTGATAAAGATGATTATAAATGGATACCGACCTCACGAGGTGGGATCTACGTGTTCGGGCCTGTTGATTGATAAAAGAGGGAAAGCTGGTTTCAATCAGTATCTGGGGCCGGACTAAATTTAATAACGTAAGAAATACTTCCCCGAATTCTACTAAAGAAATAATCTATTCAACTTGTTTTAAGTTTCTAAGTTTAGTCCGTCCTCTTTAATATAATGTTGGTTTTATATCAAATGGCTTGCGGATATCTTAAAAAGCCTTGAAAACTTCTTTGCAATTTCCTTGCTAATAGAACGACGACCATGTTCTACATCACAGATATAAGCCGCTGGTGTTTGCATAAAATTCCTTTTGCGACAGTACCGATATTTTTAATAGGGAATGTGTGGAGCCAGGAAGGTGAAATTGTGGCTTGCATAAATAAACAATAAGGGCATACCCTCCTTTTTATAATGAATTCAGTTTTAAACGAACATCTTACCTTACAAACATATTCTGTCTCTTCTCATTCCCTATTGAAGTCTCCTCGCCGTGGCCGGTATACACAACCGTATCATCAGGGAGTGTATACAGTTTCTCTTTTATTGACTTAAGCAACTCTTCCATGGAGCCGCCGTCAAAGTCAGTTCTGCCGACTGAGCCGTTGAAAAGGGTATCGCCTGAGAATACAATATTTTCTGATTGCACATAAACACAAATCCCGCCCGGTGAATGGCCGGGAGTATAGATGATTTTCAATTCAAGTGTACCGAGTTTGAGGATATCGCCATCCTCAAGGTTTCTATCAGGATCGGGAACCTGATCAATCATAATACCCCAGTCTAATGCGGATTTCTTTGATCGCCGAACAAACATGAGATCATTTATATGCAGCAGGAAATCGCAATCAAGTTCCTGCTTCACCTGTTTCACAGCACCGGTATGGTCGAAATGGCCATGGGTGGCAATAACATATTTAATTGTAAGGCCGGACTCCTTTACAACCTGTATTATTCGTTGCGCTTCATCCCCCGGATCAATGACTGCACCTTCATTCGTTGCTTCATCACCAATCAAATAACAGTTCGCTCCAATAGGCCCAACTACAAGTGTTTTTAATATCATATACATTCCTTCATTATTGATTTTACGTTTCAAGTATCGTAAAATAGATTAATCCGTAAGATTAATGAAACCTGTTAATCGATAAAGGCAGCCCCGCTTGCACAGAATCGGCTGTACTGAGCCCGGCTTTTTTGAAAAACACGAAAGAATGGTAATACCATTTTTTTGACACGATATATTTTTGTCTACCATTGAAATACAATACGGATACATACGTTATGAAGAAAAACAGCAGAGACAACCTGAAGTCAATATTTTCACCCAAATCTATTGCGGTAATCGGTGCTTCTACCCGTGAAGATAGTATAGGTCGGGCTCTCTTTTCCAACATTCTGTTTTCGGGGTATACTGGAATCGTTTATCCGGTAAATCCAAAAGCCCGTGGTATCCTTGGCGTTCGCGCATATCGCTCGGTCTGGGATATTCCGGGAGAAGTAGATTTGGCAGTCGTTATCGTTCCCAGTGAGCATGTGCCGGGGGTAATTGAAGAGTGTGGGGAAAAAGGGGTAAAGGGAGCAATTATCATTACGGTCGGATTTAAAGAGATCGGCAAAAAAGGTGCTGAACTGGAAAAAACCGTCGTAGAGATTTCAAACAAACATTCTGTCTCCCTTATCGGCCCAAACTGTCTCGGGGTAATAAACACTGACCCGGAAATTTCTTTTAATGCTACTTTTGTCAGCAGTATGCCCAAACCGGGAAATATTGCTTTTATCTCCCAGTCTGGTGCACTCGGGGTAGCAGCTCTCGAGTATGCCCGGGAAAAAAATATTGGCCTGTCAAAATTCTTCTCCATTGGGAACAAGGCGGATATCACTGAGAATGACCTGTTGGCCGCATTGAATGACGATCCGAAAACAGATGTCATTTTATTATATCTGGAGGATTTGACAGACCCGAAAGAGTTTCTTGAATTAGCACGGGAAACAACCGGCGGTGGTTCTTCCTGTAAACCAATCCTGGTCATTAAATCGGGGCGTACTCTTGAAGGAGCCAGAGCAGCTTCTTCTCATACCGGTGCATTGAGCAGTTCTGATGAAGCGTACGATTCTCTTTTTGACCAGTGCGGTGTTCTGCGGGTCGAAACCATTGAAGAACTCTTTAACTACGCTATGGCGTTCGCCACACAACCTTTACCCAAAGGCAACAGAATCGGTATCGTTACTAATGCGGGCGGCTTCGGGATTATCGCGACTGATGTGGCTGTCAGGCACGGCTTAAACCTCGCTGCCTTTGAAAAGAAAACAACGGAGAATCTCAAGAAAGGTCTCCCTCCCACCGCGAATATCAATAACCCGGTAGACATCATTGGAGATGCCAAAGCGGAACGTTACTCCCTGGCACTGGAAAGCGTCCTTGCCGATAAAAACGTTGATGGCGCTATACTGATAGCGACACCGCCCCCGATGATTTCAATGAAAAATATAACCACCGCTATTTCCGAGGTTATTCTTAAACAATCCAAACCGGTTATGACCTGCTGTATGGGAGTTACTGACATTTCAGACTCGCTCAAGATACTTGATGACAAGAACATTCCCCACTACAACTTTCCTGAAGCCGCGGCACACTCATTGGCTAACTTGTCAAGCTATGCTCAATGGCAAAGCCGTATTAAGACTGAGATTCAAAAATTTACTGATGTTAATAAAAAAAAGGTATTAGAGATTATTGCCCATGCTAAAAGTAAAAACAGAACGTTCCTGCCGGAACCTGAATCGCATGAAATCCTTAAAGCCTATGGATTCCCGGTTCTGGAAAGCCACCTTGCAGCTGACGAGGCTGAGTGCATTCGTTGTGCGGAAGAAATCGGCTATCCCGTCGCCCTGAAAATTGTCTCGCCTGATGTCCTCCATAAGGTTGATGTCGGCGGGGTAAAAATCAATATCCGGACTGAAGCGGATTTAAAACAGGGTTACCGGGAAATACTTGCGAGTGTAAAGAAAGCACACGCAAAGGCGAATGTCTGGGGCATTTTTGTACAAAAGATGGCGCAAAAAGGGAAAGAGACTATCATCGGTATGAACCGGGATCCCCATTTCGGCGCCATGCTTATGTTCGGTATGGGCGGCGTGTATGTTGAAGCGTTGAAGGATGTCACCTTCAGGATCGCACCGATTCGTGAACTCAGCGCTCATCACATGGTCAGGAATATCCGCGGGTATAAACTTCTGGAAGGCGTGCGTGGTGAAAAGCCGTCGGATACCGATGCTATTGCCGAATGCCTGCAACGGTTATCGCAACTGGTTACCGACTTTGAGGAGATAATAGAGCTGGATATTAATCCCTTTATTGTCAATGAAAAGGGGCGCGGCGCTAAAGTAATCGATGCGCGGATTTTGATTGGAAAATGATAACCGACTATTCACCGATGCTTGATATTTGATACTGCAAAATTGAAATTACGGTTGTTTTATTATACATGGAATGACATAGTCGAGCGACAACCTTATTATGCAGACAGAACAATTTACAAAGATGCTAAAAGAAGAACTTACCGGAACCCTTCCCGGAAAAGAATACCAGAATCGTATGGCTTCGCCAAATCGATTCGACAATAACGTAGATGATAACAACCACCTGAAAGGGAGTGTGCTCCTTTTATTATACCCATCTGAAAATCTAACCACGATTGTATTTATCAGGAAACCCTTTACCAATAGTGTCCACGGCGGTCAGATATCTTTCCCGGGTGGAAAAATCGAGGACAGTGACTCATCTATCTCCCATGCGGCACTCCGGGAAGCAGAAGAGGAAATCGGTGTGCCATCCGATGAGGTGACTATCCTGGGTTCTCTATCGTCACTTTATGTCCCGGCCAGTAACTTTCTGGTATATCCTGTTGTCGGATATATTGATTACAAACCTGACTTTCACCCGAATCCTCATGAGGTTCAACAAATAATAGAAATTTCTCTGCATAAATTTGTTACCCCGGATAACAGAGGAACAAAGATTCTAATAAAAAATGACAAACCGCTTAAGACCCCCTGTTTTAATGTGGATAATCACCAGGTGT
>JAUVGS010000286.1 GCA_030593665.1 Chitinivibrionales bacterium
TGAGGACAAAACATTTGCATGGGACACGCAAACTGACGCATGGAAAGAATCCGGTGATAAGTTTACTTATTCATATAATGCCGATGGGAATTTCAAAGAAGAGATGCATTATGTGTGGAACGATGGAACTGGAACATGGGAGTCCGGAGATTATAAATACACCTACACGTACAATGGTGATGGTGATATTACGCAGGATGTAGACTTCGTATGGGATGCGGCGTCGAGTGACTGGGTACATGATGCAAAGTATGAATTTAAGTATGATAGCGACGGGCTACCGGATAAATGTATATCCTATTCATATTCCGGTAATTGGGTACTTGATGTTGAAATGGATATAAAATTTGAAAATACCAACCCGATTATTTTCACTAATCCGAGTGGTATGAAGGGAAAAAATATTTCTGTTCATTACAGGAAAGATGCAGAAGTAATTATAACGATTAATGGAAACTCTGAAAAAAATAATACTATGCAAATATTTGACCTTCATGGTAAATTGATCAAAAACCTCAAGCCGACGATAATTAACAACTCAACTTTGTATTCCTGGAATTTCACGACGCTTTCGGGATTGCCGGTTTCCAACAAACTCTATTTTTATAGTATGCACAAAGGAGCAACACGCTTTACCGGCAAATTATCTGTCGGGAATTAGTGTTTAGAATAAGTTGTTTAAATGCAGTACCGGGACTTTGAAGTCGGTAACGGTTCATTGCCGGATGTATGCATCCGATCTCATTTTTTATCAGCCGTTACCCTGTTCCAAAATACCGTGAGGAGATCAGTGGCAATGATGATTCCGACCATTAACATAACGGTAGTACCAAGAGAAAGATTGGAGGCGTCAGTAACAATCCAGCCTATGATTATCCACTGAATACAGTATATGGATGTTACATTTTTACTCCAGTAATAAAGCCGTCTGAAAAGAAAATTCCCGGGAATTTTTTCAACGAGCAGGTAGCACAATGCCAGCCAGACCGGCACAAACCCCGCATACCAGATTGCTCCAATGGCCGTTCTTCTGAATGCGAAAAATGTTGAGTGCAGATCCAGGGTTTTATAACCAGGATTAATGAACAGCATCGGTGTGCAGACCGCCATTAAAATGAACCCCATAAAAACCGTTTTCCAGAGAAACTTCGGTTTGTTTTCCGCTTTGATTAAATAGTGGCCATAAACCATCCCGAATAAAGGATATGCTAACCAGGGGAGAATCGAAAAATAAATTGGATCTTCTCTACTCCAGAAATGGCTGAGAACAAGGTCGATGACAGGCAGGCCGGTGCCGGGACTCAGATTTCTAAGAACAGGTGTTAAAAATGCAACAACCAAACCGGCTATCAACCAGTAGAGCGGTTTTCTTAAAAAGTGTTTCATTGTAACAAGAATAATCAGGGCAAATCCTGCGAAGGGAAGTATATCAAATTCACGTAAAAGATATAACGGTGTTTGGGGCGCAACCTCTTCTAACGTATATATGCCCCTTTGAATAGATACCCAGACAGGCAGAGTACCCCTGAAAAAATTCAGCACATATCCGATCAGCATTACTTCCAATCCGCGTTTAATACCGCCTTTGAGGTCTGATCGGCTTGATATAGTAAGAGCGACACCCATAAGAAACATAAAAACAACCGCGCCGACTAATCTCCCAATAACAAAAATGGTATAGGCAAATCCCGATTGCTGAACCTGGGTAGAACTGAGATTGTCCAGAATATGGATTATTACAACAAATATCAACGCGAAACCTTTTGCAAAGTCAAGTGACCAGATTCTCTTTTTGGGTTTGGGTGTGGTATCTTTCAGCTCTGTTGCTTGTTTTGTATCCATGGATGCTTTCTTGTTATTGGTTTTTTATTCTCATGAAAAACACTACTAATTTACTCTCACATAAGACATTGATCCACCCTTTTTATCAGTAAATATGAGGGTATCCTCAGTGACCGAAACATCATCGCTCCAGGGGTCACCATTTTTTGGTTCCCAGCGTATCGTATCATTTGATATCGCAAATTTCCCCCTGAACTCTTCATACTTCCATATTTTACCGTTTTTCAGTGTTTCGGCGCTTCCCCTATACTTACCTCTTTTAGAGAAGGTGATAATTTCAATGTATTTATAGGTAACTCCCTCTTCAACACTCTCTTCGACAGCTCTCCATGTCCCGGTCAATTTTTTGAGGGCTTCCTCATCGGACATGGTAAATGCTGAAGAAACAAATGCACAAAGGATAAGGGTATACGTCAAGTATAAAATACGACCGGTGCTCACTGAAGCCTCCTTGTTAATTCGCCCCGACGAAACGTCCCTCCACAGGTGATACGGGAGGTGGTATATATTTCTATTATTCAACCAGAAATTTCTTTGACAAACCGACCGTTACTGTTGCCGAGGCCGCACTGGGGCCGGAAAACACGCCATCCCAATTCCCAAGGTTGACAAAGAGGTCTAGCCTGAAGACATTTTTCCGTATACCAATACCGGCATTAAGTTCAAAATCATAGGCGTCAGCCGGATAGTTTAATACAACATCCTGTACCGTGTCATCCGAATTCTTTATCTCTTCTGTTATGTTATCAATATAGTAGGCTATACCGGCACGGGGAATAACCGAATCAAAGAACCGTGTACCTTCAAAGGGACGTTCAACGCCCAGATGGAATCCATGATAGGAATACTTTCCAAAATAGTCCGATGAATTTGTCGTAGCCGTGTCAAGTTCATCATGAAACCAGAGTGTTAAATCATACTGAAAAGCAAGCAGGAAGTCCTCCATAGGGTAAACGGTAAAGCCGCCATAGATATCGAAAATCCTTGTCTCAAAATCATACGATTTGGTGAAATTATTCTCGAATTGAAATTTTTCTTTTGTAAAAACCATGCCGCCGACAACCGAACCATTTCGTAATTCTGCGCCTATTTCCGCACCGGTATAAAAATAGCCTTTTGTTGCCGAGCTTAGTGAATAGAGTGAGTCAATATCATTGTCTTCATCCGTAACAGCAACCTCACCTTTGACATACGGGAAACCGATACCAATGAGTGGACAGAGCCATAGATCGCCAATATAAATAATGGTGTTAAATAAACCGCCAATATTATAGATGCCTTTATCAGTTCTCACCTCCCTGCCTTTGGTAACATCCTTACGGTACCGGGCCATTTCAAGGTAGCCTTCAATACCAAAAGTGATCACCTCAAAATCCAGCCCGAAAATAAGATGAGGAATCATTGGAAAGTAATCAGGTAATTTCTCATCGGGATATTCCAATAGAAATGATCGGGCATAATGATAGAAATCGCTTCGTAACACACTACTCCCGCTTTCATCAACTGCATTAGCGGTGATTCCCAGATTAAAGACAGGGCCGATAGATTTTTTCGCTATAAAGGGGCCGAAATACTCGACATTTTCACCACCGGAATCGGTATAGCTGCCGGCAGAACCCATGAACTGGTCAGGAAAGGCGTTTACGCTGGCCGGGCTGCTGAGAATAATGCTGAATTCATTAATAATTGAGGTTCCGCCCATTGCGTCAATTCGGGCAGTCTGGGCAAAGGTGACCTGTGACACGATCATGAAAAGGGCGGATAGGCATAGTAATTTTTTAAGCATTCATTTTCCTATTTGTCTGAAGTAACCGGTATCAGTTTCCCAGACGCGGTATCGTTTTGCATATCAATTCTATATAGAGCCTGTCCCAGTGGCCCCCCTCAAAGTGTGGTCAGGGGTTCCGGGTTAAAAACAATGAGCCAAAAACAATGATATTTTGCTTTCGGCTCATCTTGGCATGTTTTATTTTCTATTCTGTCAACAAAAATTAAGGATAACATGTTATGAATATATCTTATCAGCTTGAACTAAGACCAGAACTTTCCACTGTATATGGCCCAAAAGATTATACCGAATTTCGTCAACAGTTGGAACAGATGGATCATTTGCTTACAAAAAGTG
>JAUVGS010000312.1 GCA_030593665.1 Chitinivibrionales bacterium
TAACTCTGCGGCGACCGTATCGATATCGCTTGTTATAAGTAACGAGGTATTGCCATACACAATTTTAAAACAGAGGCTGAATCTGTTCTTTGTAAAGACCTTTTCAACCCAGGGGATCGTTGCAGAATCATTGGGCGGCCACAGACACTCAATATACACGTTATCAAGCAGTGCAAGCGTGTCTCCCTGTTTCACTGTTTTAAATTGAATGACCGGTGACCATGACTGTGCGAAGTTTCTCAAAGCCGCAGTATCTTCATAAGGGCTGGTAATTACCAGCCCGCTAAACGGCATGGTATCCGGTAAGAGGCTCAAACCTCCCTTATGATCAAGATCGCCATGGGATATTACTATTGCTTTGATAGCAGGTTTACCAATCGCAGTATACCCATCCAGCCATTGGTTAAAAGCATACGTGTCACCCATATCCCAAAACACGGCATTCCCCTGTACCATGCCGGCCTGTGACAGCCCCTGTCCTACGTTTAACACGGCAAACGTGAACTCACCCTCAGCCTTCTCCGAATCATCAGCACCTGTTCCGGAGCACGAAATAATGACAAGCAGGGAACTTAGTAACAACCATAGGTTAAAAAAGGAAATGTGCTTTTGCATATAGCGAGTAAGTCTCTTGATAGGATGAAATAACCGGTATAGTAAAGGTAACTTCTCCATACGACCTTTCAAAGAAATTAATACGTTCATATATCCCGAATGCCAAATCATGCCGGGCAGCACTATTTGTACAAAAAGTTACACATGGCGCCACCTGTAGAGTGGAAAATAATTTAAAACACGGCTGTATATCCGCCTTAAAACGCCAGTATGCATCGACATTTACATTATAAGAAACTGATGAAGCCACACTAAAAACAGTTTTGGTATCATACGCACCGGAGAGGCTTATCCTATGCCTTATTTTCCCGGTATAGTTGTTAGCCGACAGCGAATAGAGCAATGAATATACGCATGGCTCCATACCGGTTATCTTGTATGACGCCTTACAATCAGCTCTGTTACCTCCGGTAACATACGATAGAGAGATACGCTGCCGGCATAATTGCCACCAGTCACCGGTGACGGAAAGGGCCATGCCGGTTATCTTTTCAGCGGTACTGTCTTCTACCTCCAGGCGGGTAAAACACGATCGCAACAGACTGCTGCGCGGCGCATAAAAGCCGGCTGGAATTCTGATACATGAGAGGGCATGCGCCTGCTTTTGCCCTTTATGCGAGACCGTAGCATAGAGTGGTGCTGAGAAAGCATCCAACAACGGCGATCCGGTTTCAAGAGAGAGTTTAAATGCCCCTAACGATGCAGCGATACCACCGTGACAGGTTACTGAAGTATCATTCGTATCATCTCCGTTGTCAATTAAGGCACCCGAAAGCGCACCATAGAGTGAGACAACCGGCCCTACCTGACAGGCTGTTTTTAAGCCCACAATCGACTCTGTCTCGCGGCGGTGAACGAGGGTATACACCTTATTTTTACGTCCGAAGGGAGTGGCGCTTGAAAAACCGTTCCATGTCCGTGATGTACCATACAGCCAGTTGTACTTTACCGTATCAAGCGATACGGATGAACCGGGAAAATAGCCGTAAAACAGACCCCTGTTCATGGTAAAACTAAAATTCCCGATCTGCAGATTACCGACATGCGGTACGTTTAAAAGCAGGCGCCGCCGCCGCCATCGTGCATAGGTGTCTTCGAAAAAAACAGTACCATCAGCCCGAATCCGTTTAACAGGCGTTGCAGTAAATCGAACAGATTGATAAAATTTCCGTGACAAACCAGACATGCGGGAAAAAAATGCCACGTGTGCAAATGACGACACCTTATCAGTCTCAAAAGACAATAATGCCCTAAACGGAACAAGGTAGGGATAATCTTTAAAGAAGACAATAACATTATCAGCAGACCAGGGTTCATAACCGGATAATACGTCCGTCTTGACCGGCAGATCATCGGGTAGGTCCGGCAAAATATCATGCAAATAACGCAATTCTCCCAGGGGAACACAGAGTGGTTGGGTATAAAAAAATTGCAATCTGTCCCATGAAGCAGAATCAAAAAAGCCCTCTTCAAGTTCAATGAGTGCGGTGCGTTCGTCTGCCGGCAGCTCATCATACAACCAGCCAATGCCTGTAGCACTGATAATCCATACACAGGAAAGAATTACTAAAAATCCTGCTAAAAAGGCCCCACTTCCAATGAAGCATCGACACGTTGACAATCCCGCACGGATTTTTGTTTTATGGAATGAGTAACTTCTCAGTAGTTTTTTCATACATATTATCTATATTTTAAACTATACGCAATGAATATTAAGGTAAAAAGATACTGTGTCGCATTACAACAATCAGCAGATTTGTCAGTTTTGCGTCTTAATGAGGAATAAATCAAACGCGTATGCGTAAATAAAGTAAATGATTTAAAACCCATAATTATCCTGTTATAAAATAATGTATACTATAAGAGGTAATTGCAAAAGTCGTATCTTCACCCCTCAAACCCCTCTATACCGACTTATACAATTACCTTGTATCTTTAAAAAATTCATTACTTTAGAGGCATGTGCATGATAATCACGGCAATACTTGATACCATATACGAATACTTGTGTTTCCCTCGATATCTTCAACGAGTGTTTCTTCCTCGAAAAACAACGGGAGGAATTATTGTACCGGCTGTTCTATGGATTTTTGTATCGCTCCTGCCACCGGTATCCCTTAAAGCACAACCTGACTCACCTCCGGTACAAACAGCTTTGGATTCTACAGCGATCCCTGCTTTATATGATTCGAGTATACACGACCGGATGGTATCACATGGCACTATCGATCATGATGATTCATCCAATCAGCAGGATTCGTTACAAGAAAATGTGATTTCAAAACCTAAAATAGCACTGGTCCTGAGCGGCGGTGGTGCCCGCGGCCTGGCGCAGATAGGCGTATTAAAAGCTCTTGCTGAGGCCGGCATTACACCTGATATTATCATTGCAAACAGCATGGGAGCTATAATCGGTGGCCTGTATGCTGCCGGCTTTTCCCCACTTTTTATTGATTCACTTATGAAAAAGATCAATTGGGATGACCTTTTTTCAAACACTGCCGGCAGAAGGAATCTCCCGGTAAGTCAAAAACACGAACCGATCAATTACCTGTTTGAACTACGATTTAATAACGAATTGATGCCTATTCTGCCGAACTCCATTTCACATGGACAGGCGATCTATGATATACTGTCACCGATTCTTTCGGCCCCCTTGTTTCATGCCCATGCTGATTTTGACAGTCTTCCGATACCACTCCGCGTTGTCACAACAGATATTTTAACCGGTCACTCAATGGTCTTTTCAAAAGGGAATCTTCTTGAAGCAATCCGTGCTTCCTGCGGTGTTCCGCTTGCCTTTTCACCGGTAGAAGTCGATACCATGCTCCTTCTTGACGGAGGCCTTACCGCCAACATACCGGTCGAAGCGGCATTTAAGGAAAACCCCGATTATATTATCGCCGTTGATGTAACATCGCCTCTGTGGAAAAAAGGTGACCTTAATAATCCAATCCATCTCTTTGACCAGATTGTTGCGATCGGTATAGATAAACAGAAGAGAATCCAGAGGAAACTCGCCGATGC
>JAUVGS010000292.1 GCA_030593665.1 Chitinivibrionales bacterium
CATTGAAAATACCAATGATTTCACCCAGACACAGGACATTAACAGTCCATGCCACTGGAGCCCGGTAGAAATATTCGGCGACCAGATGGGAATTACTGCGTATGCAATACTCAGGGATTCTCTCGGCAACTGGGTTAATCCGGCAACACAGGCAGGATGGTCCAGTGAGGATTTAACTGTTGTAACCGTTGATCCGGGGCCTGACGACGAAGGAGTTATTCACAAGGTTGCAACGATACAAGATACGACAATAGTCCATGCTATCCAGAATAGTATGGAAGATACGACACTCGTTATTGTATATCCTTACGAAATTGATTCCATCCGTATCATTCGTAAACACCTTGGAAATGATACTGATATTTGTGACCTTACTATGAATACCAACGAGGATACTACCCTGCATGTTATCGGACTACGAAATGACAATGGTGAATGGATCCCGGTCGCTGCAAAATGGGGTATTGATCCTTTTGCCACGGAACAGAATCCACCGGCAGCAGCAACCAATTGGTTCTTCTCACCGTCACGTCCTGACACGGGTGTTATTTTCGCGGAATTCGCAGGACATCATGATACCGTAGATTATTTCTTTACGGTGGGACCGCCGATTGAAGTCACCTTTGAGATTATTACACCGGATTCATTGCTTATTGCGGGAAGAATTATTGAAGGTCTCGTAAAAATTAAGAATGAAGACGGGCTTGTTCCCGGTATCTGGAAATATCCGAAGTCCGGTAACGATCCCGGCGGCAATAATAAAGCAAAATATACCGACATTCTCAGTGACGGTACCGATGATCCGATTAATCCGATTCATTCGGGATGGGATCCCTTTGCCCAGACAGAAGAGGACTCTGTTGTATTCAATAATAAAGAACTGAATCTCATCCAGTGGTTTAACGGCGGTATGGATACGCTTGATTTTGTCCTCTATTACGCGCCGGTCGATGAGAGTCCACATCAATTCAAAGTATATCTGGACGATCTTTCTGCCTCAACACTTCCTTTTGTCCTCAAACCGGGGCCACTGGATACTATCGTTCTGATTCCTGATACTATCCCGAGTTTGCAGACTACTGATCCTTCTTTTATAATAACTGCGAAGGGATATGATAAATACGGTAATAAACTGGTAAATGAAAATTTTACCTGGAGCAGCGATTCGACGCTTATCAATTTCCAGATCAATGCAATTTCCAAAACAATTTTCATTGATCCCTCGAATGCAACAATAACACAGGATGGTTTTATCACTGTTACCGGGATCAGTGATACGTCAGTATCAAATCAAGTGTACCTGAAGATATTCGGGCCTCTGCCCACAATATTAAATGCTAAAACACGTGATTATAGCGGGAACGGCTTTCTTGATGCTATAGACCTCTTCTTTAATAAACCGGTTACCTTACCGACAAACTATGATCCAAGCTTTATTATTGCCCAGAAGGATTTGACGGGAAATATTTACTTTAACGTAGACAGCCTGGGATATGCCCCTGTCAATAATGGTAAAAAGAACCTTCGATTACATCTCAGCGAAAAAAACAAATCAATGATCAATCAGGATCCTCCTGAAACCGGCTGGATAGTATACCTGACAATTGACGATTGTGACAGTATTAAAAATATTGACCGATTAAAATGTGAGGACGGCGCAGCACCGGTTATATGGGATGTATTTAAAAATGTACAGGACATCAGTGATAAGACAAAGGACGTTGTAACGGTAACATTAAGTGAGAATTTTTATAACTACAATGGTTCCCCATTCATGAATGCCGGCCCTAAACCCCACTTAGTCTTTCATGTCTGGGAAAATGACGCCCCTAATCCAACCGATACGATGTGGATTAATGTTGACAGTATTTTCACCGTTCCCAAGGTTATCGAACAATTCAATGATCAGGTGAATAACTACACAACCTTTAATATGCTCAATGGTCAGAACCTTCATGCAAACCATTTTTTAAACCTTAACTATAATAACGATTATGTGGCCGATAACGTGAGTAACGAACCGAATGAAAACAACCAGAAGGTCAGGGTCAGGATAACAGGTGATATTGGGCCGATTGAAATAGGGCCTAACCCATTAATACCCAATTTAATCTTCTTTAACGACCATATAAACGAACCTATCATCTTTATTAATAATGATGACCTCTATAAAATTATTCTACAAAACGGCGGTGTAATGATTACCATTCCTCTACAGGGAATTAAGAGCCTCGAATTGGCTATGATGGTATTTGACGCCATTGGAAACCTGGTATATTCCAACAAAAGTGAAGGCGATATTCTTACAACAATTACCAACGCTGAGGACATCTGGTTATTAAATGCCCTTAAAAGCGGCACTGATGTTGTACACTTTCCACTCTATTGGCACGGTTGTACTACCGAAGGCAGGAAGTCAGCTCCCGGCCTGTATAAACTCATAGTCTTTGTTGATGCTATTACCCTGTCAGGGGAAAAGAAGAAATCAAAACATTCGATCACCGCGGCTGTTGGAAGAGTTAAAATAGAGTAATTACAATAACACAATTACCAAAAGGGAGATTTTACTTAAGTAAAATCTCCTTTTTTTTACAACATACTGTTTATAGTTTAAATAATTGTAGTTTTATTCCTGCCATTCTCCTTAGACTGATACAAGGCACGATCTACCCGGTCAATAAATTCCTCGGCAGGTTCTCCCTTCCTATACTCGGTAATACCCAGGCTAATCGTTATAGAAAGCCCGCGGACAGCACGATTAATCTCAACCTTCTCACGAAGACGATTTGCAAGATGCATGCCATCTTCAGCGGTTGTTTCCGGAAGAATGATACAGAATTCTTCACCGCCATAGCGAAAAGCTCTATCCGTGGTACGAATGATACCTTTTACTGTCCGCGAAACCATCTTGATCACCTCGTCACCAACCGGATGACCATAGGTATCATTGAACCTTTTAAAGTGGTCGATATCAAACATAACAAGTGCAAAGGGGCGTTGATATCGTTTCATACGATCAATCTCAGCACGGACATACTGCTGGAACATACGGTGGTTCCACAATCCGGTTAAACTGTCATGGGAGGCCAGTTCCTCCTGCCTTCTGAAATAGGAAGCCCTTTCAAGGGTAATTGATGTTTGTGCCGCTACTAATCCCAACAGATTCTGCTGCGCAGAATTATATATCTCATCATACGGGCCTACTGCCACTATAATTCCTTTTAATACACCGCGCACCTTTAATCCAACCATACACAGAGACCTGATATCCTGTTGCGGCCATGCCCACCGCCGGTCACGGTGAATATTTTTTATAAGAGCTGTTCCGGCGGGAAATGCTCCGAGAAGATTACGAAGATAAATAGAACTCGACTGCTCATTACCGCCAAGAAAAAACTGCTCCGGCCAGGTATACGCAGGTTTGACACGATCCTCAGAACGAACAGCAACAACACATGCTTTACAAAAAAAGAGTTTCGGGATCTGTAAACAGACTTTCTTTAATATGTCACCCTCTGCAAGATTATTTTCCAGTAATCGTGCTATAGTAAAACTTGCTTCCAACCCTTTGAGGGCCTGCTTATTTTTACGGTACAACTGCATTCTTTCCAATCCGGTACACAGCAGCGGAAGTACAGTTTTCAGTACCTTTCTTGGTATTTCCCAGGAATTGTCGTCAACATTAGCGAGCCGCATAACGCCCATATCCTCACCAAAAAGAACAATTGGCGCACATAAAATATTATATTCGCGAGGTTCCTGATTTAGAGGGATGTAATCTGACTTTACTTTAACATCGGGGACCCAGATACTTTCCCTCTTGTAGAGACACTCCCCCATCAAACTGCCTATACGGGGGATTGCAGACATC
>JAUVGS010000496.1 GCA_030593665.1 Chitinivibrionales bacterium
GCTTCTCATTCATCCTTTTATCTCGTACATCGAAAATATTTCTCCGCCATTGGCACAGGACTTGACGCAGTGAGGCTTTTTGACGACATTAAGAAGATAGACAGTTTGAATTATGATGCTGAGTTTTTCCTTGGTTTTTATAATTATGCCAGAGGAGAGTTGAAAAAGAAATTGTGGATGGTGCTGTTCTGGTATCCCGGGAGTAAAAAAGAGGGACTTCGCAGTCTGGAAGCGTGTACGAAACATGGCCAGTTGACTGCTGAGGGGGCTAAGATAGTCCTTATCGATATATATGTACAAGAGTCAAAATATGAAAAATCGCGGGAATTGTATTCGGAACTTCAGGGTAAATATCCCCGGAGCAGATTTCTATTCTGGGGTGATGCACGATATTATGAAGAGATAAAAGAATATAAAAAGGCGGCCGGGGCCTATAAACGATTGGCTCGTTCCTATGAATCGGAACTATACGGTGATTATAATGCCCTGGTGACCAGACATAAGCAGATCGAATTACTTGAAAAGGCCGGGCAGGAAGGTGAAGCTGCGCGTGTCGCAAGACAGGTGCTTGCTGATGGCCGGGTATGTGAAAAAGGGCAACGATATCAGAAATTATGCCGTGCGATTCGGCGATACTGTAAGGATTAATCGGGAATGGTTCATGTAGATATTGCAGCATGCGATGAGTGCGGTACCTGTATAAGTGTCTGCCCTGAAGGTGCATTAGTCTTGACGGATACACTTGCTGTGGATTCGCAGAAATGCATTTCGTGTTCTCTATGTGTAAAGGTGTGTCCCTTTGCCGCACTGCACCTTACTCAGGAAGATGAAGGGTGAGGAGGGCTATGGCTGATCGTGAGATATATGATGTTATTGTCGTAGGGGCTGGGCCGGCAGGTGCCATGGCAGCCTGCCATGCAGCAAAGGGCGGATGCCGTGTCGCCCTGCTTGAACGAAAGGGAAAAGCAGGTGTGCCGGTCCGTTGCGGGGAAGCGGTGGGTTTTAAGGGCTTTACGAAGAGTATTACTATTAAGGATGAATGGATACAGACCCGGATAAAAAAGATCCGGATGATTTCTCCCAGCGGCCATGCAGTCGATTTAATAAATCCGTCCCGGATTGGTGATAATTATATAATTGACAGGGAGATAATGGATAATGATCTGGTACAACAAGCAGTCAATACGGGCGTTTCATACTTTGCCTCAACACCGATTATGTCAGTTACTTCAGAGAGTGGGCAACTATATAAATGTGTTGGTTTGGAAAAAGAATTCTTTGCGACCTGTGTTATCCTGGCTGATGGTGTGGAATCAAAACTTGCACGGGATTTAGGATGGAATAGTGTATTATCTATGGAAGACATTGAGACGTGCGCATTTTGTCATGTTGAACATGATTCTATAGCAGAGGATACTATAGAATTTCATGTCGGCAGCGCTATCGCCCCATGCGGATTTCTCTGGATATTTCCACGAAGGAAAGGAAAGGCGAATGTCGGTCTTGGTGTATTAGGGACTAAAAGTAATGGGGGTAAAGTACGGGAATTGCTAAATGATTTCATTGGCAGAAATTTTCAAAATGCAAAGGTAAGTAATTTACATTGTGGAGGAGCACCGGTTGGCAAATGGTTGAAACCTCTGGTAAGGGGTGGTGCTATGGTCGTTGGAGATGCAGCACGTCAGGTTAACAGTTTGTCCGGCGGGGGAATTGCCTATGCACTGTATGCAGGGAGGATTGCGGGAGAAACGGTTGCCGAAGCTTTTAAAAATGGTGCTGTTGATTATACTCATTTAAAACAATATCAGAAGAAATGGGCCTCATATTGTGGGAAACAACAGTTGCGTTCCTATGCGTTGAAGTCAATGCTGCTTAAAAAAGATAACGATACATTTTATGATACTGTTGCCAAATCACTGATGCGGGAAGATCCTGATACGCTTAATTACACACGTGTATTCATGCGAGTATTTTCAAGACATCCGTTAATTCTCCTTAAAACTTTTTTTCTGTTTCGCTGATACGTAAGAGGGGTTATCCAGCTCTGCTGGGTTAATCGTAAAGACATCTCGACATGTTGAACAATGTACGTTTCCCGCATGTTTTTGTTTCCTCCTATAATCATTTACAAAAAGAGAAAATAGAAACATGTGGCTGTTGTTTTTTGTTAAACAGGCTTACCACTATATCCGGTGAAATTTTCGAGGAATATTTTACCTTAAACTCAACGGTTAATCCTTCTCTCTCCTTAATAATGAGTTTTAGTTG
>JAUVGS010000025.1 GCA_030593665.1 Chitinivibrionales bacterium
CTTTGTACGATTTTTATAATTCTGCTCTTTATACAGAATAATCCAGGTAAAACTTGCCAGGGGATACCCTTTGTCCGCATCCGTATCCGTAAGGGAGACGCGTGTATCTGCCGGGAGTTCCTGAGCGGCTGCAAGGCTGATAGATGATATTTCCGGTTTGATAAAATTGCCTTTTTTGTTCTTGATACGTGCCTGCGGCATGTTATTATGCAGAGCATAGGCAAGCTCGCAATAACCGATACTTCCCATCATCTGTTTGACAAGTCCGGAAACCCCTTCGTTTCCTTTTGCGCCAAGCCCTGTCGGCCATTTGACAGATTTTCCTTTGCCGACATAGCTTTTCCATTGCAGGCTGACTTTTGATAAATAATCCGTAAAAATGAAGCTTGTGCCGCTGCCGTCGGATCGGTGAACTACCATAATTTTCATCTTCGGCAGCTTGACGCCGGGATTGAGTCCTGCAATGCGTTTGTCATTCCATAGGGTTATATTTCCAAGAAAAATATCCGCCAGTACTTTCGACGTCAGTTTCAGTCCGGGATTTCCCGGCAAATTATAAGTAATTACTACCGCACCAAGACACAGGGGGATGTGTACTATTTCAGCGGGCGCATTGATTAACTTTTCCCTGTTCATAAAGGCATCTGTAGCACCAAAATCAACTGTTTTGCTCTCAAGCTGACGTATACCACCGCCGGAACCAATAGACTGATAATTAATTTTTACCCCATACTGTTTGTAATAAACATCAAACATTTTTGAGTAAAGCGGATAGGGAAATGTTGCGCCGGCGCCAAGCAGTTCATTGTCTTTTGCATAGCTTGAAAGGAAAAAGCAGCTTATAACGAGACAACAGGGCAGCAGTTTGTGTTTTAGTGTATGAATCATACAACCTCCTTGAAATTGTTAAATAAATTTAGAATAATTGATTGCTTGTTCGGTAAATAATATCGTTTAAGATTATTTAAGCCTTATAAGACAGATGTTAGAATTTTATTAGTTGGTAGATGATGGAATTGCAAAAGTCGTCTTTTTGATCCCTAAATCCTTTAATATGGGACTTAAAAGGACTCTTTTCTGTTGTATTTTGACTTTTACAATTACCTCAGATATCTGATATATACCATCTCAAGCGTCTGTATTATGTAACGTTTGTTACCAAATCGTAACCATTCGTTAACTCCTTATATTCAGTTACGTTATATTAAGAATTCAAGGTTCTTTTTCAATATCGTTACGTGTTCGTAACGTTGTTGCTGTCAATTTATTAATTAAATCTATCGTAATTGTCTTAAAATAAATGAGTTATATCTCAATACCCGGCATGGCATAGTAGTTGCATTTACATATAGCACTATGGATAAAAAAATTGTATTAATCGCTGATGATAATTCAGATTTTGTTAATTCTCTGATTAAGGAGTTGATTTCGGAGGGCTATGATGTTGAAACAGCTCAACGATTAGGGGATATTCTGGAAAAAGTAGTGAAGCAACACATTTCTCTTATGGTTATTAACCTTGAAATTTTTTCTGATTGCGAAATTATTTCGGCGGTAAAAAAAATCAATAAGAACATTCCAATAATTACCATAATAGATAATGATTCTCTGGACATTCAGAAGAAAGTCAGGCAGGAAGGGATTCTCTTTTATTTTGTCAAACCATTTACAATAGATGATATGAAAATTGTAATTAAAAGTGCCTTCAGTTAAAAAAGTAAACGAGAATATAGTTAGGTCGCAACAGGCGATAGAGGGTGACAGGGAGCGTTTATGAAGCCCACATTACGATTGAAACTTGTGGTAAGTTTTCTTTCTGTTATTGTGATTACCGGTGTTTTTGCCACTATTATCGGTTTTTATATAATAAATAAAGATGTAGTAAGAGAAGCGCAAAGTAAGGTGACATTGGATCTGAATTCAGCCCGGCAGATATATGATCAGCGGCTCAGGGATATTGAAAAAGCATTAATATTCACGGCAATGCGAAAGTTCGGGGTGAAGCGTGCTTTACAGGAGGGTGATTTCGGGCTTATGCTGGAGAGCCTCTGTAATGCGCGGAAAGAGGCTGTGATGGATATCCTCGTGATAACAGACAAAGAAGGGCGGGTAATAGTAAGGGCTCACAATCCCGGCGTATTCGGCGACAGTATGGCTGGAGATGAATTCGTACAAAGGGTTATTATGCATAAAAATTCTATATCCGGGACAGCGATACTTAGTCGGATGGAGTTGCTGAAGGAGTCGGAAGCGCTTGCGGACAGGGCACGAATCAAGCTTTTCTCAACTCCGCGGGGTCAGGAAAAACGCGAACATGAAAACATGTCAGGAATGATGCTGAAGGCCGCAGTACCTCTTTTAAACGATACGGGTGAGCTTGTCGGGGTGCTTTATGGCGGGGTTTTATTAAACAGGAATTTTGATATTGTAGATAAAATAAAGGACATTGTTTACAAAAATATAAAATACAAAGGAAAAGAAGTCGGCACTGCCACCATATTTCAGGATGGCTTCCGGATATCGACCAACGTTACTATACGTAGTGGTGAAAGGGCCATTGGAACGATTGTTTCAAAGGAAGTATATGAAAGAGTAATCGAACAGGGAAGGATATGGACAGACCGGGCATTTGTGGTGAATGATTGGTATCTTACGGCCTACTCACCAATAAAAAGCATTCAGGGTAAAATTATAGGTATGCTGTACGTAGGCATGTTGGAAAACAAATATGATGACATGAAACGGAACTCATTATGGATGTTCTTTATTGTTATAATTACAGGAATTGTTCTGGCGCTGGCTGTTTCATGTATACTTGCCCATATAATAGTAAAGCCGATTCGACAATTGAAACTTGGCGTTGAAGCATTGGCCGAAGGAAATTTTGACTTTAATGTTACGGTGCGATCTCATGACGAGATAGGCTGTCTTGAAGAGTCCTTTAATAAAGTGCGACTGGAATTAAAACAGACGTACAATAGACTAAAGGGCAAAATAGAAGCTGCTGACGAGGACCTTAAAAAGGCGTATACAGAATTAAGCGAGAAGCAGGAACTGCTTGTGCAAAAGGAACATCTTGCTTCAATAGGACAGCTTTCCGCCGGTGTGGCGCATGAAATCAACAATCCGATCGGGACAATATTGCTCTATTCGCATACGCTGTTAAAACAGTTTCCAAAGAACGATTCGCACAGGGAAGATCTTGGAATGGTGGTAAAAGAGGCGAACCGGTGTAAAGAGATCGTGCGCAACCTGCTTAATTTTGCCCGTCAATCAAACGTTTCAAAAGAACCGACCGATCTGGCCGGACTGGTCGATGAAGTTTTTTCCCTCGTAAAAGCTGAGGATGAAGCCGGGGATATTTGCTTAACATCTCAGGTACAGGATGACTTGCCTGTGATAATGGTTGACAGAACCCAAATTCAACAGGTGTTGGTGAATCTTATCAGAAACAGCATTGATGCTGTTTCTGAAGCGGGTGAGATTAAAGTAAGCGTTTTTCTGAGTCAGGATCCTACTAGTGTGGAAATTACTGTTACGGACAATGGCTGCGGAATTAAACGAGAGAATGTATCCAAACTTTTTACTCCGTTCTTTACAACTAAGGAGATGGGTAAAGGCACGGGCCTGGGGCTTGCTATTGCCTATGGTATCGTGAAAATGCACTCAGGCACAATTACTGTGGAAAGCTGTCCGGATAAGGGAACCACCTTTAGTATCACTCTGCCGTTGCATATAGATAATAATCAGAACGATGCCTGTTCTGAAAGTCATTATACTGATTGTCAAACCGGAAAGGAGAATCGTTATGTGTGATGAAAAATGTGAAGATACAAACAGAAAGAAAATATTGCTTGTCGATGATGATGCTGATTTTATTACAATGAACAGGAAAATACTGGAAGAGAATGGGTATGAAGTTTCTGTGGCATACAGCGGTAAGGAGTGCCTGGAACACGTGCAGTCGGAACGACCCGACCTGATTCTTCTTGATATGATGATGGAGACATGGTCTGAAGGCAATAATGTTGTGGATCATTTGCGTGGTGCCCCGGCGACAAAGAAAATTCCTATTGTTTTGATAACCGCTGTTAATTTCAGGAGTCCAGTCAGTGATATTACGGACACCGAGGATTTCCTGGAAGTAGATGAATATTTAACGAAACCGATTCTTCCGGAAAAATTGCTTGAGCATGTTAAAAAGCTGCTGGAAGAATAACCGTGTGTCGGAAATATTCTGTAAAAGAAGTAAGAGCGTTGTTTTTTTAAGGGTTGCGAAAAGAAGATAGTAATAGAGGAGAAACACTATATGCTTGTTAGAAAGAAAATTCTTCTGGTTGACGATGACGGGGATTTTATCGCAGTGAATAGAACCATACTTGAGAAAAACGGCTATGAAGTCGTGGCAGCATACAATGTCGGAGAGTGCCGGGAGAAGGTGCGGTCGATAAATCCCGACCTTATAGTCCTGGATGTAATGATGGAATCGGATAATGACGGATTCGACCTTGCCGATGAATTACATCGCTCCGAAGAGACCGTACACATACCAATTGTAATGGTAACCGCGGTCAATAAAAAGCTCAAGTATCCCTGGCAATATGAGGAAACCCATGACACTATTTTACCGGTTGACGTATTTATTGAGAAACCGGTGGAACCTGAAAGACTTCTTATGGAGATAAAGAAAAGATTGGAAGAGTATTAATTTGTATCACTATGGGTGATATCAGTAAGACATTCCGGATGGGGAATCGATTATGAACGATAAAAAAAATCGAATACTGGTTGTTGACGACGAACTTGGCATGCGGGAAGGCTGCCGTAAAGTTCTCACATCAGAGGGATATGAAGTCGAGACTGCTGAAGACGGAGTCGCCGCTCTTAAGCTATTTAAGGAAGAGAAGAAGTTTGCAGTAGCTCTTATTGATCTTAAGATGCCGGGAATGGGTGGTATGGAGCTGATTGAAGAGATCCAGAAACATGATAAGGATATTGTGCTTCTTGTGATAACCGCATACGCTACTATTGGTACTGCTGTGGAAGCCACAAAGAAAGGCGCCTATGGCTATATTCCAAAGCCTTTCACGCCGGATGAGTTGCTTTTACCGGTAAAAAACGGCCTGGAAAAACGCGATCTTTCTCTCAGGGCAAGGAAACTGGAGACGGCGAAAGCCTCGTTTATCTCAATGGTATCTCATGAAATTTCAAGCCACCTTGGCGCAATTGAAGGGTATTTGAATTTGATTTTAACTGACGACGAAAAAAATGTTTCTAAAAAGAACAGAACAATGATGGAGCGGATGAGCATTCGTGCAAAGGCGCTGCGTACCATGATTTCAGATCTTACGAATCTCAGTGCAATTGAAAATGGACGTTTTTCTATTGTGCGTACGCCCCTTGAAATAGAAGACGTCGTACGTGAAGTCATCCAGATATGTATAGAAAAAGCTGAAAAGAAAAGGATTGAACTTAGTGATAATTGCGAAGACTTTAATAAAAAATTGAAAGTATCTGCGGACAGGGACGCGCTTATTACCATACTGAGAAACCTGGTGGATAATGCTGTCAAATATACACCTGATGGCGGACATGTTAAGGTCACTATAGAATATAAAGAAAAATATGTTACTGTTGTTATCTCAGATGATGGTATCGGCATGACTCAGGAAGAGAAGGGGAAGGTGTTTGAAGAATATTAATCCGGCTATATGCCCCGGACCTAACATTGTTTATTTTTCCAGAACATATTCTTTCGTTGAAATGGTGGCACATATTTACGGTACGGTTGATCTCTTAGGGAATACAGAACATCCAAATATGTTTATAACAGAGTTACGGCTGTATATCGATGTTTTAAAACATAAAATTGCGGAATGCGTGAACGCCATCACTGAGAAGGAGATACAGTATATTAAAATTTTTTATGAGAACTTATGCAACGGGATAGAATATTATAATAAATTACTCAGCAGCTTAATCCATGCAAGTGAACACTATAAAGAAAAAATTGCTATCGATCTCTTGCGTCTTGGAAAACATCTCGAACAGATAATCGCAGCAAGTAAGGCTGTGCCGGTGGAACGTTAATTTAAAAAGCCATTATTGGATAATTTGGATAATAATGTAATCAAAGAAAGGACCCATGGAATGAATATAATGATAATTGACAAGGATATAGAAACGGTAAATAAAATTCGTTGTTTGCTTGAAGAGAACAATGAGACGGTCATTGAAGCGAAAACGGTTGATGAAGGATTCAGTATTCTTTCGTCTCAAAAAATTGACGCCATCATTATGGATATTGTAATACCTGATGGGAAAGGACTGGATTTATTTGTCAAACTGAGAAAACACAATATTCCCGTCATCTCCCTGAGTGACCTGTGTAAGGAAGCTGTTATATCAGGATATTTGAATTCTATGGGAATTGTTGGTTTTGTCCAGAAACCATTTGATCGGAAGGATTTTATATACGCTATAAGCAGGATGAAATCAGGTGTTTATCACTCTTGATTTTTTGTTGCCTTTATGAATAAGTAACCGTTTAAGGGTTTAGGGTTCAAGGGTTTAGGGTTGAGGGTTGAAGGGTTGAGGGTTGAAGGGTTGAAATCTAAAATCTAAAATCCAAAATCTAAAATTAAAGAACGGTTACTAAATATATAGGTTTTACATTTTCAGAAAGATAAATGACAAAATGAGTTTTGAAAAGCTAATACGACCGAATTCCGTTGCAATAGTCGGCGCCTCTGCGCAACCCACCAAGGTCGGACACGCGGTACTTAAAAACATTTTAAACGACGGTTATGAAGGAGATGTGTATCCTGTCAATCCCACTGCACTGGAGATACTTGGAAATAAATGTTATCGCTCGCTGCAGGATATACCCGGCGAGGTTGACCTGGCTGTTATTGTTGTCAAGCGCGACCTGGTGGCCTCGATACTCAAAGATTGTGTGAGTAAATCGGTAAAGGCTGTTATTATTATTACAGCAGGATTCAGTGAATTGGATAAAGAGGGGGGAAAACTTCAGCAGGAAATCACCCGGATTGCCAGATCCGGTACTATTACAATGATGGGACCTAATTGTGTCGGCTTGATCAATCCATCGCATAAATTAAATGCTTCTTTTGGCCTTCCCATAAGAGAACCCGGTTCTATTGCGATTATTTCACAATCAGGCGCCCTTATCACGTCAATTCAGGATATAGCATCCAGCAACAGGATCGGTTTTTCTGTTTTAGCGTCAATCGGTAATAAAGCTTCTCTTGATGAAGTAGACTTTCTTGTACGTCTGAAAGATGAGGAGAATACCAGGGTGATCGCCGCCTATCTTGAAGATATTCCCCGGGGGCAGGAGTTTATGCGTGTAGCGGAAGGGATTGCAAAGGTAAAGCCGATTGTGATTCTTAAATCCGGAAGGACTGAAACTGGGGCAAAAGCCGCATCTTCACACACCGGCAGCCTTGCCGGCGCTGATTCCGCATATGAATCCGCATTTCGACGGACCGGTGTTATCAGGGCGGATTCTGTAGAAAACCTTTTTGATATTTCAATGGCATTTGCCTATCAACCGCTTCCAAAGGGAAACCGGGTTGCAGTTCTTACCAACGCAGGCGGTCCTGGTATTATGATGTCCGATGCTTTGGAGATAGCTGGATTAAAAATTCCACAGCCAGACAAAGAAACAGAAGCACAATTGTCGCGTGTTTTATCTACGGCCGGCTCGGTGCACAATCCGGTTGACTTGTTGGGAGATGCTGATGCGGAATTGTATGGAAAGGCTATTGACATTTTGTTGGGCAGCGATTCTTTTGACAGTTTAATTGTCATCCTTGCACCGCAGAGAATGACCCCAAGTGAATCAATCGCTCAAAAAGTGGTTGACATTTCAAAAAAGTACAACAAACCGGTTCTATCCTGTTTTATGGGTGCTGATGCTATTGCAAAAGGTGTTGCGCTACTCAGGGAAGAAAAAATTCCTCAATATTCTGTCCCTGAGCGGGCGGCAAAGGTTATGATGGAAATGGTAATTTACAGCCAATACAAATCGCGTCCTTTACGGATGGCAGAACGTTTCGCGGTTAATAAAAACCCGGTTGTCAAAATTCTCAGAGCCTATACTTCACGTCAGAAACATGAAATTGGCGAGGTCGATGCAAAGACTATATTAAAGGCATATAATTTTGATGTTCCTCCCGGCATAATGGCCTCAACCGTTGAAGAAGCCGTGAACTTCGCCGATGAGAACGGCTACCCGGTCGCCATGAAGATTTCCAGTCCTGATATCCTGCATAAATCCGATATGGGAGGCGTGAAGATCGGTCTTAACAGCAGGGCCGAAGTTGAAGACGCCTTTGAACTTATGATGATTCGGATTAAAAGAAAAATGCCCGAAGCTGAGATACGGGGGGTGTTGGTTGAAAAAATGGTTAAAGGCGGCAGGGAAGTGATTCTTGGGATGAAGAGAGATGCTCAATTCGGCCCCAATTTACTATTTGGACTGGGAGGGATTTTTGTTGAAATTCTTAAAGATATCACCTTCAGCCTTGCACCCGTTACTGCAGAGGAGTGCAGGAAAATGATAAAATTAACAAAGAGCTATAAGCTTCTGACAGGAGTGCGGGGTGAAAAAGGGGTGGACATTGATGCTGTTGTGTTGTCTCTTCAACGAATGTCACAACTGGTAATGGACTTTCCCGAAATTGAAGAAATTGATATTAATCCTTTGCTGGCCGGTCAGAAGGGGGATGGAGCCTTTGTCGTGGATGCCCGAATTATACTATCGAAGAAAGGGGAATAATATGAGTCCATGGAGGGAGATGTATGACAAAAAAAATGTTTCTCCCGGCAAGGCCATAGGAATGATTAAACCGGGCGCCCGGATTTTTATCGGTACCGGCTGCGGTCAACCGCAAATCATTGTGGAAGAACTGGTGAAAAGTAACACTATTGTTGATGCGGAAATTTACCATCTTCTCACCCACGGAGTGGCTCCGTATATTGCTGAAAAATACAGCAGCAAATTCAGGACGTGCAGTTTCTTTCTTGCGCCGAATGTACGGGAAGGCATTACCGGTGGACGCGGCGACTATGTACCGATCTGTATCAGTGACATTCCTTCCCTGTTTAAGACCGGCAAGATTTCAATTGACGTCGCGCTTATTCAGACAAGCCCTCCGGATCGATATGGAAACCTGAGCCTGGGTATTTCAGTTGATATTGTAAAATCAGCGGTGGAAAACAGTTTGGTGGTTATCGCAGAAGTAAATGAAAAAATGCCAAGGACGTTGGGCAATTCATGTATTTCGATTGATATGGTGGATGCCATTGTTGAAAGTGATAAGGATATTCTGGAATATCAGTTACCCGAGCCGGATGGTGCTGTCGATGCAATAGCGAAAAATGTCGCTTCGCTCATTGAGAACGGTTCAACCGTTGAAGTCGGTATAGGAAATATTCCACAGGCGGTTCTGAAGTATCTTAGCGAAAAACACGACATCGGCATTCATACGGAGATGTTTAATGATGCGATAATTCCGTTGGTGGAAAGCGGGGTTATAAACGGCAGCCTCAAGACGATTAACCGGGGAAAGGTAACGGCGAGTTTCTGCTATGGCACAAGAAAACTCTACGACTACATTCATGAAAATCCGTTTTTTGAGTTCCGCCCGTCTGAATATGTCAATGACCCGTTTATCATCAGTCAGCATACTAAAATGGTAGCGGTGAATGTCGCCCTTGAAGTTGACATGACCGGCCAGGTATGTTCCGATTCGATTGGCTACAGTTTCTATAGTGGATTTGGCGGGCAGGTTGACTTTACCCGTGGCGCTGCAAGAGCCAAGGAAGGTAAAGCAATTATAGCGCTTCCATCAACTGCCAGGAATGGAACAATTCCCCGGATTGTACCCAGGCTTTCGGAAGGAGCCGGCGTTGTCGTGTCACGCGCTGATGTTCGATATGTTGTGACCGAGTATGGTATTGCGGATCTTTTTGGCAAAAGTATCAGGGAGCGTGTGTTAGCCCTGGCAGAAATTGCACATCCTGATTTTCAGAATGATATTCTCAGGGAAGCAAAGAATCGTAAATATATTTTCCCTCACCAGAAGGAGTTACCTCCGAAAACATCGAACTATCTGAAAGAACACATCGTGCATAAAGCTTTGGCAGACGGTACGAAACTGTTATTCCGTCCCATTAAACCGACTGATGATAAGTTATTACGTGATATGTGCTACACTCTTTCCGAACGGTCTATTGCATTCAGGTTTTTCAGTTCGGTAAAAGCATTCCCCCATAAATTCATTCAGGATTTTACCAATATTGACTATGCAAAGGATATGGCGATTGGTGCACTTATACAGGATACCGGCGGAGAACAGATTATAGGAGCGGGGCATTATTATTTAAACCAGGCAACAAACCGGGCGGAAGTTTCATTTCTGGTAAGAGATGACTGGCAGTCAAAAGGTATTGGAACATATTTACTGGAGATGTTGACCGACATTGCCAAGAAAAGAGGAATCACAGGATTTGAAGCAAGCGTTCTTGCGAAAAATCATACTATGTTATCGGTGTTTTATAATTCAGGTTACAAGGTCTCTACTAAAAAAGAGGAAGATATGTATGTAATAACGTATGACATAAGGGGAAAATAAAAATAGTAATTGGATGTTTAGAAGTAACCGTTCAGGGGGTCGGAGGATTGAGGATTGAGGATTGAGGATTGAGGATTGAGGATTGAGGATTGAGGATTGAGGATTGAGGATTGAGGATTGAGGATTGAGGATTGAGG
>JAUVGS010000378.1 GCA_030593665.1 Chitinivibrionales bacterium
GATATCACCGATAATCTCTTCCTGACCGTTGAATCTTCCGTGCATAACTGTACCTTCACACCATATTGAATCCGAAGAGGCGCCGATGTTACCAAAGAAGACCACTTTTATGGTGCCGCCAATACTTTCAGCCCACTCAACACAGCGTTTATCGTCAGCATTCAATACAAGTGTATCAGTTGCAGTCATATTTTTACTGATCATCTTTTTTGCATTATAGTACTCTTCCTCATTTTCATACCGGTCAAGATGGTTCTTAAGAAGATTTAACACTGCCGCTGTTTTTGGATGAAACAATTCAATTGTTTCCAGTTGAAAACTGCTTATTTCTGCGGCAACATAACCGCATTCCGATATCTCTGGAGCGGCCCCAATAAGGGGAATACCGATATTCCCGGCAACCGTATGCTCCATGCCGCCCGCTTCAAGGATTGACCCGAGCAACCCGACTGTCGTACTTTTTCCGGTTGATCCGGTGATCGCAAGAAACGGCGCTTTACTCTGACGATAAGCAAGTTCAATTTCCGACCATACGGGTAATTTTTTATTCCGTGCTTTCTTCAAGACTCCAATGTCTGAAGGTATACCGGGTGAACAGACAATCAGATCATACTCTAATACCTTCGAGGTATGCCCTCCGGCTTCATGAGGAATATCTGCAATAGCGTTCGATGCGAGAATAAAATCAAGATCTTCAGAAGAACAGGTTTCACTGATAAAAACAGATATATCCATTGTATACAGGTACTTTGCAACGGCAATACCACTGCGGCCTGCGCCGAGAATAGCTACCTTCTGCGGGAGCCACTCTTTCGGTAAACCGGCATTTGCGGTCTTTTGTTTCATCGTACACATCCGTTATGGTCCTAAAACTTTTTTAACACTGTTTCCAATTTTACTCCGCGTGACCCTTTCAGTAATACGGTGTCACCCGGTTTCAACAGCTTACGGGTATATGCAACTGCCTGTTGTGCATCAGGTGCGCAAAAAATCCGGGAAGCTTTTATCCCATGCGCAATGGCACCATCCGCAACAGCACCGGCAAACCGACCAACCGCTACTACTTTTTCTACTCCGGCTTCTGCAATTTGTTTACCAAGGCTTTTATGCAACCGTGCTGAATACCTGCCCAACTCAAGCATATCACCGACAATGGCACATTTCTTTTTTTTACCGGCGACATCGCTGAGCAGCGCTATACCGGCTCGCATTGACGATGGATTTGCATTATAGCAGTCAACAATGAACCGTATTCCCGATTTTGTTATAATCCTGCCGCGCATGGGGTCCGGCTTAATGGCATACAGTGTATCCGCGATAACCGATTCCGGAATACCAAGTTGACGGGCAAGAAACAGTGCCGGCAATGCACAGTAAATAAAATGCCGCCCCGGCATCGATAATTTGTACCGATGCCCTTTTACGAAAAACATGGTTTTTCCGTCCCGCCCAACGGTAACCTGCTCTGCTCGAATGCCACAGCGGGGAGACATACCGAAAAAGACAGCCTTCCATCCCCTTTCAGCATTCTTTTTAACGAGCCTGGTATCATCACCGTTTAACAGGAGTACACCTGTCTGTTTACGCATACCATTGACTATCTCAAACTTTGCATTTGCAATTGCATCAAGGCTGCCGAAGTAGCCGATATGCGCATAGCCGATATTGGTGATAATACCAACATCGGGTTTTATAATGCGCGACAAGGTATTGATCTCATGTTTATGATTTGCACCGAGTTCAAGGATTGCTATGTCCTCTTTCCCACTCAGGCGAAGTACGCTGAGCGGAACACCGATATGGTTATTCCAGTTACCTTCAGTATTACCAACCGATAATCCAGCCGAAAGAACAGTTGTTATAAATTGCCGGGTCGTTGTCTTTCCGCTTGAACCGGTTACCGCAACGACCGGTATATCCAGTTCCTTTCGATAGGCTGCGGCCATCCGTTGTACCGCTTTGAGTGGATTCGCCACACCGATGCATTTTTTTTGTTCCCGTGGAGAATATCCAGATGCATTCCGGCGGGAAACAATAGCAGCACACGCTCCCGCCTTCAGTGCAGCAGGTACATACCGGTGCCCATCGTCATGTTCACTTTTCAACGCGAGAAAAACATCGCCGGGAGAAATCTTTCGTGAATCCATCCAAACGGCACCGATACGCTTCCGAAGCAATGAGTCCGGCATGGCAGTCTCTGCGTTTGCCCATTCGACAAGCTGTCTGATGGTTATAGGCGATACTGTTTTACTATTTTTGCTCAGAAAGACACTCCATTTCAGTAGTTAACTCCACAATAACTTCACGGTCATCAAAATGATTTCGTACGCCGTTTATTTCCTGATACGTCTCATGCCCTTTACCGGCAATAACGACACAATCTCCCTTTCGGGCAATGGTCAAAGCCTTCTTAATTGCTTCACGCCGGTCAGGAATGACGCAATGGGAAAAATCAAGCGGTATCCCCTCACGAATTTCATTAATAATCTGCATCGGCGCTTCTGTTCTCGGATTATCATTGGTAATCACCGCCTCATCACAGATGCGTGCTACAGCTTCCGCCATAAGCGGCCGTTTTGCCCGGTCACGATCACCGCCACAGCCGAACACACAGAATAATCGACCTTCGGTGAGCTTTTCTGCAGTAGTAAGCACATTTTCAAGTGCATCCGGTGTATGGGCATAATCAACAATAACTGAAATATCTGCCGACACCGGAACCTGCTCCATTCGCCCGGGAATAACAGAAACCGTATCAAAACATTTCTGTATTTCATCATGTAAAATTCCACGTACAAGAGCCCCTGCTGCCAGCGCAGCCATATTATACACATTAAAAAAGCCACAGAGTGCTGAATGAAAATCGTGGTGCTTCTTTTGATAGCTGACCGTAATACTTGTACCGGACCAGGTTGTTTGTGAATCGATTATACGTACATCTGCCATATCCACATATCCGTATGTAATTTTTGTCACATCAGCTAATTCTTCAGTAAGTCTTTTCCCCCATGGATCGTCAGCATTGACAATTGCTATGCCGCCGGGTTTAAGGTTTCTAACAAAAAGTTTCTTTTTTGCCTGATAATACGCTTCCATGGTTTTATGGAAATCGAGATGATCCTGGCTTAGATTGGTCCAGATTACC
>JAUVGS010000551.1 GCA_030593665.1 Chitinivibrionales bacterium
GAATGAAAACACCATGTTGCGAATTTTGTTATTACTTGCACAGCAAGAGGTTAGATTGCTCTTGTGTTACCCTTCATCAAACTCTTTATCTTACCTTTATCCTTCAGGCTTCAGGCTTCAGGCTTTATCCTTCACCATTGGCCCTGCCAGGTACTATCATACCCGATGGGTATAGATCAATACTTATATGCTATCTTCATGCTATTCGTACCGGACACCTATTCCCGCAAATTCTTTACCGCGCTACTCGCTAATCCAGATCATATTTCTGAAGTTTGTTATAGAGTGTTCTGCGAGTTACGCCCAGCCGTTGCGCCAGGACCGAGCGGTTTAATCCCCGGTCCATCAACCGTCTTAGCAGAAACTCCTCATACTCATCCATCGTATCGGACAACGCCCTGCTACCGGATATCAAAGCGTCGAGAGTTTCGGATGGTATTTCCGGCGGGGCGGGAAGTTTTTTTCGCGATAAGGAAACTTTTAGTAGTTCCGGCGGCAAATCAGTTACTTCGATTCGATTACCGTACTCCTTGAAAACCAAAATGCGCCGAACGATATTTTCCAGTTCCCTGATATTACCTTCTCCCACCGCCTCCGCCATAAACTCATACACCATGGGATCGACGCCCTTTATGCGGTTTGGATAGTAGTGGGAATATTTTCGCAGAAAAGATTCAAAAAGAGCGGGGATATCTTCCGGAAAATAAGAGTCGAAAAACATTAAAAAATTGCCTTGACAAACTTGTCGGATTGAGTTATGATTTATTTCGTTGAGTCAAGCAGTGTAATTTTTTTTTTAGGAGATATTTATAGGTTAAAGCAGAGCTAATAAGACAGTAAAAATAACAGGTTAAATCATCGAGATTTCATTCGCCTCGATCTAAATCGCAAAATTTGGAAAGCTACGAGGTGGTGAGAGGCTCGGTGCTCCTTGATTTTAATATGCAAGGAGCACCGTTGGCTTTTTACGTTCGTAGCGGGCTTTTTGCGAGCCTAGATCGTGCGTTATCGCTTGGCGGTGCTCCTTATCTTTGCGCGAACTGTGCGCGCAGAAAAAATGAATAATCATACGTAAAAAAGGAGATAGCAGAGGCTTTCGGTCGGAGAAAGTTTTCGGGCCGACGGATCGGATCCCCGCATTTGATCTGGCTGAAAATTACCTGGGCTTAATGCCTATAAAAATGCAAAAAAAGATATTATTTACTTGCAATAATAAAATCGTGTGGTACAATTATTTTATAGGACCAATAAGGAGCAGATTTTAACCGCAATTTTATGAAATGGGCTAGGCCATGAAAAATCTATTATTTTTATTAATGTTGGCAATTTTGTCTGTGGGAACAGGAAATGTGAAGGCAACGGATTATACGCATGGGCCGGGTGATTATCTGGGAGGTTTAATAATTGATGATAATGACACATTACTTATGACTGGCGGAACCATAGATGGCCTTAGCCTTAGTGATTACGCTGTTGCTACTATAGAAAATACTGATTTGCCTATTGGCATCATATCTCTTACCGCAGGTGGCGATGGTATCGTTAATATTAGCGGCGGAGGAATAGGTGATATTGAAGCAATCAATGAAGGTACGGTTAATATGACGGGTGGCAGTGTAAATAGCCTGGAAATGCACTACAAAAGTATGTCCTATTTGTATGGAGGTGATATCGGCACCCTGGCAAGTGACCAGCAAATTCATCCAGATGAACCCGAACCTTTCGGCTGGATACAGTTATACTGTAGAGAGTATGACTATAATTCCAACTCCAATCTTCTGACGGGTTTGTGGGCGGATAGCTCGGCTTTCAGCATTGAGTTATT
>JAUVGS010000533.1 GCA_030593665.1 Chitinivibrionales bacterium
ATACAGGTCGGCGGCATCTACCGAATGGAACTTTTTGCCGATAAAGTGCTTGAAGGGATTATAGAGGATAAAACAGACTCCTCGCTTATTATTGAATGCCAGGGCACACCTTATTCCTTTAACTCGCATCTTATTAAAAGCTATACCCTTATTGCACCACCGAAAAAAAAATCCGCTGATGGTTCGGAGGTTCTCTCCTTTGAGGAATTGCTTCATAATTCGGGCGCGGCGCGTAAAGTAAAAATCAGCCTTTCAAACGGATCCGTGTTTAAAGGTAATATAAGTGCAATCGATTCAGAAACGGTCAGTCTTGATGTCGGTGGTTCGGTGATTCCTATTTCAAGGGAGATTATAAACCGGATCACCACACTGGTACCGGAAACAAAGAAACAGGAACTGCTATCTAAAGTACAAAAACCGCAAATACCGCAAGGGCCCTTTGATACGGTATATGTACTCAATCCCAAAACGGATGAATACGGGAGACGTCTCAATCCTCTCATGATTATCGGGCAGATTCAGTCGGATGAAGCTGACGGGCTTATCATTATCACCCCGCAGGGCGCTAAAAGGAAGATTTTGCGAGATCGTATAGTCCGGATAAAACAGCATACAGAGGATAACTTTGAACAGAAAATCAAAACCTATGCAAAGTCGTTGTTCTGCCCGGCAAACATGATTCTTGTTGACCTCCCGCCGGGGAAAGAAGGCCGCCCGTTTTTCAAAGTGTGTATTGACAAATACGAATACCCGAACCAACGCGACGTGACCCCGAAAAACAATATTTCTTTCAATGATGCCCGGGAACTATGCAGCAAAGTGGGTAAACGCCTCTGTACTGTTGAAGAATGGCAGTGGTCCTGCAGCGGCCTTGAAGGGTACACTTACCCCTATGGCTATCGACTGGAAAAAGTATACTGTAATAGAGAAGGAAATAAAAACATTGAGCCGTCCGGTAACCGCTATAAATGCGTCGGTAAATTCGGCGTGTATGACATGGTCGGAAATATTTTCGAATGGGTGTCGGATGCAAAAGGGAATCCCATGCTCATGGGCGGCCCGTATTCAAAATGCCAGACCGTCTCTCCGGGTATGAAAGGCCAGGCAAAATCTTCCGTTGGTTTCCGCTGCTGTAAAAGTAACTAGTTCCTGTTAACGGTTTACATTTGAGTTCTTTTTTTTATTGCAACCGTCATGGTGAGCGTAGTCGAACCATCTACCATACTCACTTCGAAATTGGTCTCCATTACTCCAAAAATGTACTATACACAATAAAAGTTACGCAAGCAAACATGAAAAATTAATGAAGAGACAACGATCTTACCTGTCAAGTTCCACATGCACCGGCTTTACTCTCCAGATCTCATCTGCATACTGTTGAATCGTTCTGTCTGAAGAAAATCTCCCCATATTGGCCACATTTCGTATCGCCATTTCAGTCCATCTGGATTGATCGCGATATATCTCACTAGCCCTCCTATGACAGCTTCGATACGCATCGAAATCGGCACATACAAGATAGCGGTCATTGTTGAGCAGAGAGTCAATAAGCGGTTTGAACAGGTCCGGTTTTTCCTGATTGAAAAAATTTACCTTTATAAGATCAATAACTTTTCGGAGTGGTTCACTTTTCTTGTAGTAATCATAGGATACATAACCGTCAGCTTTAAGCTCCTCGACTTCATTGGCGCGCAATCCGAAGATAAACATGTTCTCTTCACCAATCTGCTCACACATCTCGATCGTCGCACCATCCATCGTGCCAATAGTAAGCGCACCGTTCAACGCAAACTTCATATTGCCGGTACCCGAGGCTTCCGTACCCGCGGTCGATATCTGCTCAGAAAGGTCAGCAGCAGGAATGAGATATTCAGCGAGTGACACCCGGTAATTGGGCACAAAATGTATCTGCAGGAACTCTTTTGTTTCCGGATCATTATTGATTACT
>JAUVGS010000125.1 GCA_030593665.1 Chitinivibrionales bacterium
GTGAACAGCAGCGTATAGCCAAGCTGCGGCGGCATGGTAAATTTACACATGCCGTTTTGAAAATTAAGGCGCATCCGGATAGCTTTCTGATCGTGATTAATGAGCAATTTGTCAAGACTGAGTACACTGTTTTCCTGTAATATTGCAGATATAGCAGGTTCAAAACTGAGTTGCAGCTCCGATTTCTCCTGTATTTTAAGAGTGTTTCCCGGTATACAGGAGGTACTATTGGTGAGTTTTTTCCATTCGGACTTCTTTTTAACCCAGTACAGAGAGGAACCGGTTGATTTTAATATACGGCACTTCTGCGTTTGGGAGCCCTCTGTCCATGCCGAAGAAAACAGGAATGGCATATAAAGGATAATTATAACTAAAATCTGTTTCATATTATTTCAATTGTGTTAGTCTGTTTAAATGCTATAATATTGTATAGTACAATGAATGAATTTGTTTGACAAGTATCTGCGGGTATTTTTTAAAGACCCTGCTCCTATTCCAGCAGGACACTATTTCGCGCTTTGATTTGCTGATATATAGTGCAATGGTAAATATTGCGGTTCCTATCCCGCCAACAAAACAAATTAATAGATATATAAACAGGATATGTGTCATGCATTGCTCGTATGGATTTTTGTATTAAAGAAACCTTAAATCACTTATTGTTGAAAATGTATTGCTGATCGCGGCTGTCAATAAGATGATGAACCGCTAGTAGTGGATGCTTAAACAGCATCCTCGGCCCGGCATACCGCATTACCTGCCTGATTTTTTCCCGCATTTCAGGTTTATAACAGTGCGTAGTGCATTTTTTACACGTTGGTTTGCTGTTGCCGTAGGGGCATTTATTCAGTCTTGCCAGGGCATATTCATGTAAAGACTCACATTCTTCACACAATCGGTCTTGCCGGTTATGAAGTTTCTTGCAGTACAGCAGAATCATGCATAAGAGTGTTTTCTGTTCGCGGGAAAGCCTGTTTGATTTCATGGAATTAACATTCGGCTGGTTATGTTCTACTCTGAATCCCATCAATATGCCCGACTGCACCCGGTTTGATATTAGCCGCGTTCGCTTCATCAGTATCAAGATGCATGGCGAGTTTAAAATTCGGATGTATCCTGACCAGAACGTCGCCGAATGTTAATTCCCGGTCACCTTCAACCTGCACGCGGACTTTATATTTATCGCGCACACCAAAAAGGAGCGCATCCTCCGGTGCCATGTGAATATGCCTGAGTGCACAGATAACACCTTTTTCAGTGGTTACGGTTCCGTGCGAGCCCTCAATAGTAACACCGGGAGTATTTTCAATATCTCCGGATTCGCGTATCGGTGGGTGGATACCAAGTCTGAACTGCTCGGTCATTGATATTTCAACCTGTGTCTGGGGACGAGTGGGACCGAGTACTCTCACCCGTTCAACCCGGCCCTTTGGCCCGACAAGATTTATGGTCTCTTTACACGCGTGCTGCTCCGGTTGCGAAAGATCTGACAGTGGCGTTAATGCATGCCCGGGACCGAAAAGGGCTTCAACATGTTCCAAAGAGAGATGAATGTGGTGTGCTGATACCTCAATAGGGACGGGTACATCTTCCTGCGTTTGCATGATCTGGGAGATCTGATTTCTGCTCAGGGTGCGAAGGGTTTCTCGTGCGATCATCAGTTCCTCATTGGTAGGTACCACCAGGATACGCACCCGGGAACCTTCAACCGAGATATCACACACCTCTTTAAAGCCGTCGGCGAGGCTGTTTTTCTTTTCGTCAAGCTCGATACCCATATAATCGAGCCGCTGGCTGGCAAGACTCCGCACACCGGCGCTGCCCTGGCCGATACCACCGGTAAAGATGACCACATCCAGCCCCTGCATGGCTGCGACATACGCCCCGATATATTTGCGGATATTATAACAGAAGGTTTTAAAGGCAATCAGTGCGCGGTGATCTCCCTGCAGAGCTGCTTTTTCAATATCACGCATGTCATTTGACAGGCCGGATAATCCCAGAAGACCGCTTTTTTTGTTCAACAGGGTATTCAAGTCATCGGCGTCCATTTTCTCTTTCTGCATCAGATGAATAAGAACCGCGGGATCAACACTGCCGCTTCGGGTACCCATTATCAACCCTTCAGCCGGGGTAAAGCCCATGGAGGTGTCGATCGACCTGCCGTGGTCAATAGCACACACCGATGCCCCGTTACCCAGATGGCAGCTTATAATTTCGAGTTCATTATAGGAGCATTTTAAAAATTCAGCAGCTTTCAGGGCAACATAAAAATGTGACATACCGTGAAATCCATACCGACGGATTTTTTTTTCTTCATAGTACTCATACGGCAGGCCATAGAGAAAAGCGTAGGATGGCAGTGTGTGATGAAAAGAGGTGTCAAAAACGGCAACATGCGTTGCGTGTGGAAAGACCCGTTGCGCCTCTTTAATGCCGGTGACGTTTACCGGATTATGCAGCGGGGCAAGGTCGGACAGCTCTTCAATACCCTTCAATACGTCATCAGAAATAATCGTCGAACTGGTAAATCTGTCGCCGCCATGCACGACTCTATGCCCCACGGATGTTATCTCTTTTGGAGAAAGCAGGATCCCTGATTCCGGTGATGTCAATTGATCCACCACCGCTTCAAAAGCCTCGCGGTACCCACCCCGCGGGAGATCACAAGATTGTTCGCCCAGTGAAGACTGATAGACATGACGCATACTCTCAGTATAGATTTTTTCTACCACTCCATGGATGCTTTCCTGTTCATCACCGGTATTGAAAAGGGTATACTTCAGTGATGAAGAGCCGCAGTTGATTACCAGAATCTTTGTCGGTTTTTCTGTCTTCAGTTTAAAACCGTACGGATCATCACTGCGCTGCATTGCAGCGGCAGCAAGATTGCGTCCGCTTTCTTCATCATAGGCCCAGTTCTTTACCCTTTTTGAAAGGGATTTTGATAACAGCTTAACGGCGGATGGATTAGTAACCAGGACGGTAGAAAAGAGCATTAAAGGAATAAGCAAAGCTTTACATCGGGTAACCCCTATAACGTCGGCTATGGTTTTATCACCGGTCATCAAAGAGATTTCACCGAAGTAGTCCCCCGGTTTAAAGGTGCCGATACGGTGCTTTTCACCGGTGTCATCAGTTACTGCCGCTTCAGCCTCACCTTCTATCAGGACTACCAGATCCCGCCCCTCCTCACCAAATTCGATAACAGCTTCATTTTGTTCAAAGGTTATCAGATGAGACTCGTCTACTAATTCCTGAAGTTTATCATCAGAGAAGTCTTTGAAGAGAGGTACTTTTTCCTTGAGAAAACTAATTATTTCTTGCGTGTTCATAATGAGGCCTTATAAAGAACATTTTTTATGAAGGGGAAAATCCCTCCGGGAAGTGGTAACTATTTACAAAAGAGTATACGATTATACCTTTCGAACTGCAACGATAAAAAATATAATACAATGTCACTATTATCTTATAGCATCATACTCATAATCGAAAGGATATAGAATTAAATTAAAAGCGATTATGATTAAGAAAAGAATTGTTGCTTCAAACAAATTGCCTGATAAATTGTTCCGGAATATAAAAAAACTGTTGACAAGCGTCTCGTTTTATATTACATTATTCAAACGAACGTTTGATTTAAGCGGTTGTTTTTATAAGAGGTAGAAATGTATGAAAAAGACATTGATTTTACTCATGTTATGCTGTTTTTGTGCGGTGTTGGCCCAGGGGCTTTTTGAAGAAGCTGTTGAATCAGAAAGCGAAGAACCTGGCAAAGAGAAGTTGTTTTCACTGAATGGATATGTCCGTGGTGTCTATTATGGCGGCAAGATACCTGAAGAGATGGCTGGCGAAACAAAGTATGCCTATGGCGATGCCGCTTTGAAAATTGATATCAACAAGACCGATCTGGGAAAGGCCTTTGCTGAACTTCGGTATACCGGCGGCTATGGTGGTGATGAAGGTTTTTCAACCTTTGATATCAGGGAGGCGTATGTCGGTGTGTTTCCCGGACCGTTCGATTTTTATATCGGCAAGCAGATCATTGCCTGGGGACGGGCCGATGCGCATAATCCGACCAACGTTATCACACCGCAGAAATATATCAGCCGATCACCCTTTGAAGACGATCGCCGCGATGGTAATTTCCTGATCAGGTCGCAGTTGAATGTGGAGCCGGTAAGGGTTGAGGCTTTGTGGATCCCGGTGTATGCGGCAAATGAGCTGCCTATTGATCAGGGGATGATTACTACTCTCCTGATGGAGCAATTGTCAAGCTTACCTTTTGGCGTGAACCTGCATGAACTGACGGAAAAATATCCGGACGCGTCCTTTAAAGAATCCGGATTTGCCGTCAGGTGTAATCTCGAACTCCCGGCGGTTGACGGATCGGTTTCATATTTCAACGGGTATAATCCGATGCCCGGTATTGATATTCTGGTTGGAGGAACAGGCATGGTGATGGAAATAATGCCCAGCCTGAAAGCCTATCGGATGCATATGGTCGGTGGTGATTTTGCGACAACACTGGGCTCATTTATCGGCCTCCGCGGCGAGGTGGCCTTTCGGAATTATTTCGAGTGTTATAAGAAGAATGCCTATATTCCTTACCCCGACCTGCAATATGTAGTAGGTATTGATAAAATGATTAAAGACTTCAGTTTTATTCTGCAATATGCCGGTATGTTTGTGTTTGACTTTGAAGAGCTCGAAAAATCTTCAAACCCACTCGATATGCTCGATTATGAATTGGAGCTTAAAAACAGGTTAATCAACCGTCAGACTGACCAGGTAAGCCATTCCATTGTATTTCGTCCGGGATTGTCCCTGCTCCATGAAACTCTCACACTTGAAATTGTGGGCATGTGGAGTATCTCTACTGAGGAATTACTGCTCCGCCCAAAAATATCCTATCAGGTGACTGATGCGGTTACCGCGACACTTGGCGGGGAGCTTTATGTCGGCGCCGATGAGACCATGTTCGATCTTATTGAAGAAGAGGTTAGTGCCGGTTTTGTTGAATTGAAAGTGTCTTTTTAAATATGTCATTCCCGACCTGATCGGGAATCCAGGTGTTTGGTTTTAACAATGGCAAAACGAAAAAAAGATCCGAAGCTGAAAATTTACAAAACAGCGGTAACGTTATTCGCCCGTTATGGCTATGCCGCCGTTGGCGTGCGGGATATTGTCATGAAAGCCGATGTCAATATCTCTATGATATCCTATTATTATGGAGGTAAAATAGGCATCCTTCGGGAAATTATCGAAAATTTTTTCAACGGCTATATTGAGCGTATTACTTCAATTGAGATTCATGAAGAAACCACAGAAGAGATAATTAAGTCTCTGGTAAAAACTATAGTTACCTATATCAGAACGAATACAAAATTGGCGATAATTGTTTTTGGTGAATTGCCTCATGACGTCCCTGAAATTATAGAGATGAAGCGTAAAAAAATCAGGAGGCTTGTAAACTTAATGGGTGCTCTTCCCGAAAAAATGGGAATGCCTCCCGGTGATGATGAGCTTAAGGCAATTGTTGGACCTGCGTTGATAAGTGTCGCCTTTTCAAATTTTCTTTTCGGGTCGCTTGTCGGTAAAGTCTTTGACGTCAATTTTGATGATAAATTTTATGAACGATATGTGGATACAATAGCCATGATATTTTTACATGGAGTTACCGGTCTTGCGAAGCAGAACAAAGGGAGTAAATAGAGACATGAAACAGAGGAGCTTAAGTGATATGATTGTTAAGTACCGATGGATTATTATCGTGGGATTTATCGGTATCACCGCGTTTTTTGCACGACAGTTACCAAAGCTGCAAATCGATCCGGAGTTGAAACGGTTCCTCCCGGATGACCTGCCGTCACTGGTGAGTACCGATAAAATTGAGGATCTTTTTGGCGGCACGGAGTCTCTCATACTACTCTTCAAAACCGATGATGTATTACATCCGGAAACACTGTTGCGCGTTAAGAAAATTGCGAAGAAGGTTCGTCGGATTAAAAATGTTGATAAGGTACTCTCCCTGTTTGATCTTAAAAGTATCAAGGGTGAAGACGGGGCCATGATTGTTAATCCCGCGGTAAAAAGAATCCCGAAAACCGATGAAGCTCGTGAAACTCTGCGGCAGGAGCTTCGTGACAACGATCTTGTGTATGGCAATGTTGTCTCTGAAGATTTTCAGATAACGGCGGTTATCGCTATTCTCAAAGCAAGCGTTGAAGACGCCTCGCTTATTGAGGACGTCAGGAAAATTATTAAAGAAAACCCCGGTGATGAGCAGGTCATGATCGGCGGCATGCCCTTTACTCGTTCGCAGATCATGGTGAGCATCCGTAAAGACTTCAGCAAATTGCTCCCCATCGGACTCGTTATTATGCTCGCTTTTTTATACTTCTGTTTCAGGCAGGTTCGGGGAGTTGTTCTTCCTTTTATCGTGGTGATTAAGTCAAATAACGAAGCGAAGGGAATGCTGCCCATTAACGGATGTAAGATACAGATAATTACGATTATGATGCCTAAAATCCAGGTGGCGGTGGCCAATGATAACGGCATACATCTTATTGCCCGCTATCAGGAGTTG
>JAUVGS010000213.1 GCA_030593665.1 Chitinivibrionales bacterium
AATAACGCATGCCGCCTGCCGAGATGATTGATATCTTTTTTCCGGTATTTCCATATGGTCTGTAAAGCATAAGTAATTCTCTTTGCAGTTGTTAATATTGTATTTGATTGATAATAAAAAATAATATTCGTTCTATGATACCCTGAGTAATTAAAATAGGTTAGTACATACAGGATTCTTTGAGTATTTTCTATATTTATCAGGTCAATTTATTAAATTTAGTGTCATTGCATTACCGATGTAACATCGGGATCGCAATGGCGGATAGAAATATTACATGAAATAAAACTAAGGATAACCCATGAAAAAATTACTCGTAATTGTTTTTATTTCGCTTTTGATGCTCAGAAGCTGCACCCAAAAGAAAGACCTGACCTTCATGGTCGGCGGCACACCGAATGATTTTACATTCTGGGAACAGGTGATTAGTGATTTTGGGGAAAAGACCGGCGTCACTGTCCAATTGATTCGTTCCGCAACACAGACTGAGCTTCGCAAGCAGCAGATTTTTATTGCCCTGCGGGGGAAGAAACCTGATCCTGATATTGTGGTCATGGATATTGCATGGATTGGTCAACTGGCAGCATCAAAGTGGCTTGAGCCGCTTGATACGTATGAAATAGACACATCAATCTTTTTTCATAATATAGTATGCCTTGCGGATATGCATAATAGCCGGATAATTGGTGTGCCGTTGTATGTTGACGCGGGACTGCTTTACTATAGAAAAGACCTGCTTGAAAAGTATGGCTATGCCGCTCCGCCGGTGACCTGGCAGGAACTTTCCGAAATGGCGGTTCACATTCAGAAAGAAGAACGTAAAAGCAACAGGGAATTCTGGGGATATGTCTGGCAGGGAGCCCAGTATGAAGGACTGGTTTGTAATGCCCTGGAGTTATTCACCTCTGCCGGTGGAGGCTTTTTTAACAGTAACGTAGAGCCTATACTAAATTCCGATGAGAATGTAACAGCGTTACAGTGTATGGTGGATTTTATCCATAAGGAAAAAATATCGCCGCCGAATACGTTCACCGATATGAAGGAAGAGGAAGTCCGCCTGTTGTTTCACAACGGGAATGCGCTTTTTCAGAGAAATTGGCCCTATGCGGGGAAGCTCCACGATGAAGAGGGCTCTGCGGTTAATGGTAAGTACGGGACTGCGGTATTGCCCCATTTTCCTGATAAACAGAGCGCAGCAACATTAGGCGGGTGGCATATCGGCATCTCATCATTTTCAGACAGAAAGGATGACGCGGCAGCGTTTCTAAAATACATAACTTCCTATGAAGTACAGAAAGGACTGGCAGTAGAGCTGGGCCACAATCCGGGAAGGATTGACGTGTACGAAAGTGATGAACTGAAATCAGGATATCTCGGTCAGCTTAAGGAAGTGCTTTTAACCGCGGTTCCGCGGCCGGTTGTGCCCTATTATTCTCAGATATCTCTCATTTTGCAGAAATATATAAATACGACTATTGCCGGTGAAATGGGTCCTCAGGAAGCATTACAGAAGGCCCAGGATGAAGTAAACAAAATTATCCGGAGTTATGACAATTAAAAAATTATTCAGCCGGTTCGAGAGGCGGGAGGTTGTCGCCGCCTACCTCTTTCTATTTCCCGCTATCGCTGTAGTTATTGCTTTTGTGCTTATTCCTGTAGCGGGTACTTTTATTAACAGTTTTTTTCGTGACGTTACCTATCTTCCTAAGAAATTTATCGGTGTATATAATTTCGGCAGCATTCTCACTGATTTCGATTTCTGGAATGCCCTTCGATTTACTTTACTGTTTACGGTAGTGGCGGTGGCACTCGAGACAGTATGCGGGTTACTCTTCGCGCTACTGCTTAATGAGCATTTCAAGGGACGGGGAATGCTCCGCGCAGTAATTTTAATCCCCTGGGCAATCCCTACAATAGTATCGGCAAAGGTCTGGAAACTTATTTTCGATTACAGTTATGGGGTACTTAACTATTGCATAGTACTGCTTGGGATTTCGGGGGATAAGATAAACTGGATGGGTACCTCTTTCGCCGCTTTCTGGGCGTTGATAATTGCCGAAGTATGGAAAACAACACCGTTTGTTGTTATTATTCTGCTTGCCGGACTGCAGGCTGTTCCGCAGGAAATTTACAAGCAGGCACAGATAGATGGCGCCGGCCTGTGGAAGCGGTTTTGGGCGATAACACTGCCGGTTATCCGTCCGGTGCTGCTCATTGCACTTATTTTCAGAACGATTGATTCACTTCGTGTTTTTGATTTGGTATACGTTCTCACCGGCGGCGGCCCCGGCAGCAGTACCAAGACTCTTTCTGTTATTGGCTTTGAAATGTATACCAACGATCTTTTCGGTAAAGGCTCAGCAGTATCGGTTATAATATTTTGTGTTGTTTTTGCCATAACCATTGCGTATTTAAAGATTGGGAAGTTTCGTGAGAGTTTGGAATGAAGATATCAAAACAGTTTTAAAATAAACAGCTTTAAATTTTTTATTACAACAGTAAGTGCATACTATAAAAAGAATTTTTCTATATTTTTTAATATGTTTTGATCAAAATATTTTAAAATTGATTATATTATTTGTATAGTCTGAATATCGTTCAAAATACATTCTATTTTCTTAAAGTATACATATGAAATCCTCAAATTTCTCTAAAACATTGAGCATGGAGGTTATGTCATAAGTTCAATATTCAAACCGGCATTATTCTTTATGGTGGAGATTATTCTTTGGGGAATTATCCCTATCAGTGCTCAACCCTTGCATGAAACAGTGCTTTACGGCAAGAGGATGGTTTCTATAGGAGCAAGAGCATCTGTGTCTGGTGGTATTGTAATGTCGGAAGGTGCAATTATTATAGGCCCTGGCGGTAAAATAGCCGGTGATATTTTTGGCGGAGATAATTTACGCCTTCTTCCAAAATCTCAGGTTGACGGTGATGTTACAGTAAGAGGCAGTGTTCATATTGGGCCTCGTGCCTCCATTACTGGAACGGTGACTGAAAATGATGAATCGCTTTTGTTTCCGGAAATCCCAAGATACCCGGACAGTGCAGGTACCGCACCGGTAATTGTTAAATTTAAAGAGGAGCGTTTACTTGATCCGGGATATTACGGGAAAGTACATCTCCAATCCCGATCAATTCTTCGCCTAAGTGGCGGGGTATACCATATTCGCGAGTTGTTTGTTGGTCCCCAGGCGAAATTAATCGTAGAGGGACAAACAGTATTGATAGTAGCACGTCAGTTCAACTTCCTTACAAAATCAAAGATCATATTAAACGATCCCTCGCTTACTCCATACGATTTTCTCATCTACACTTCTTCCAGAAACACAAATACTATTGGCGTGAAAGTTGATTTTCACGGAGGTATACTATCGTATCGGGGTAATATTATTGTTTTGCCTGATGCTTATATTAACGGTGCGCTGATGGCAAAGAAATTATTTGTCATGGCAAAGGCTGATATTGAATTTTCGCAGATTATGCCGGAATCACTTGTTGTAAAAATAATAAGTCCTTCACAGGATACATTGGTTAATGAAACACCCATAGAGATAGTATACCTGATCAATCAGGATACATTTTCCACGGAAGTACAACTCTCTGAAGGACCTAATGAGATTATCATCGATACTACATGGTGTGGAGTTAGTGGTTCAGATACGGTTATTATAACTCTTGATACAACCCCGCCTGTTGTCAAAATATTATCTCCTGAAGATGGTTTCATTACGAATCAGACACCTGCTGCTGTAATATGGACAGTCGATGACGTTGAACAAACCACAGAACTTTCAGAAGATTTAATTGAGGGTGAAAACAAGATTATCCGTTCAGCAAGCGATGAAGCGGGAAATATCGGTTCAGATACCGTAATCGTAACATTAGACACCCAGCCTCCGATTGTCGATATTATTTATCCTGGTCGGGATACGATAGTAACTACGCCTGCTATTACTATACGCTACCTGGCAGATGATGTTCAGTATGATACTGCCGTAACCCTGGTTGAAGGGATCAATAATGTAATAATTGAACATACCGATGCAGCCGGTAATACCGGATGGAATATGATTTATATAATATACACATCGGGAATTGATTCTCTTTCTGTAAAAGCAGACGCAAAGGATAGTGTTTTTGCGTATCAGTACATTTATTTGGATGCCCGAGAATGCGAAGGCCCGCCGAATGTCCCAATACAATATAACTGGATGCAAATTGAAGGAGATTTCATTCAAATATATGATTCAAACGCTGTTCTTACTAAAGTTCTTGCACGCGATGAGGATGTACTTGTTTTTGAGCTTGAAATCTACGATACTCTTGGAATTTTAAAACCGGCATTCGATACAGTTGTTGTAACTGTCACCGAACCGGAAGACATTTATGATTATTTGAATGTTCTATCTACTAAGAATGCCCATGATAAAGATTTTAAAATAACAATAACCTCGCCCGGCATGGATCAATCGTATTATACAATCGCAGACACTATTGTTTTAGGCGGCACTGTTACTCAAGATGTCACCTATGGGACCATATACTGGACATCAGATTCCGATTATGGCTTTATTTTAGATAGTTTTAATGTATCCGGGCCTGATTGGGAAGGATTGAAAATACCTCTGGAAAATGGCGACAACTGGTTAACACTGGTTTATACCAAAGACTGGGAAACAGTGGCATCTGACCATGTGCTGATATTCAAAGGAGCCGAAATCCAATTGAGTGATTTTCAATTGACGCCTGATG
>JAUVGS010000167.1 GCA_030593665.1 Chitinivibrionales bacterium
ATTCATACGCGAAGGTACGCCCAATGGATTTAAGAGTATATCCAAGGGAGTTCCGTCTGGCAGATATGGCATATCCTCAACAGGAACAATTTTAGCGATTACGCCTTTATTTCCATGGCGACCGGCCATTTTATCTCCAACTGATAATTTCCTCTTTTTAGCTACATACACCTTTACTAACTGTAAAACACCCGGTTTCAGTTCATCACCGCGCACGATTTTATCAATTTCTTTATCCAGCCGGTCTTCCAGCTTGGTAAGGAGGTCATTTGCCTTGAAAAGGATTTCCTCTGCAATTTTACTTTTTTTGCTGTTAATGCAAAGGCCCTCATCATAGTTAATATTCCTGAAATCAAGTTTCTTAAGAAGCGCCTTCTTCCACTTTTTCCCTTTCGGAATAATGATATCGCCGGTATGTGCATTCTTGATCTCTAACGTTGCAGTACCATCCAGCTCTTCCGATATTTTATCAATACGCACCCTTTCAATCTCAATAATCTGATGCGTGATCTCATCTTTGATGTGATCAATACGCTCCTTATCTTTCCTTTTTGAACGTTTATCACGGTCCTTACGTGAATACACATGTGTATCAATGACAATACCCTTTAATCCGGGAGGAGCTTTTAAGGAAGAATCTCGCACATCACCGGCCTTTTCTCCAAATATTGCACGAAGCAGCCGCTCTTCCGGTGAAAGTTCGGTTTCACCTTTGGGGGTTACTTTCCCAACGAGGATATCACCCGCTTCTACTTCCGTACCGACTCGAATAATTCCATTTTCAGTGAGATCCTTAACCGCTTCTTCACTGACATTCGGGATTTCATGGGTTAATTCCTCCGGACCACGTTTCGTATCACGAACTTCAGTTTCATACACAACGATATGTAATGAGGTATAAATATCGTCCACAACAAGTTTTTCCGATACAATGATCGCATCCTCATAGTTATATCCACGCCAAGGCATGTATGCAACAGTGACGTTTCGACCAAGTGCAAGCTCGCCATTCTTTGTAGCATGACCGTCTGCCAGAACATCACCCGTTTTAATCTTCTGTCCAACGGATACACATACTTTCTGATTAATACAGGTATCCTGATTTGACCGTTCAAACTTGACCAGTTCATAGGTGTCGGTAGACATTAAACCAAGAATATCTTCAGTATCCTTCCTCACTGTTTTTCTGATAAGAATCTTTGATGCATCAACCTTTTCAACGACACCATCATTTCTGGCAATTACCAGACAGCCGGAATCTTTTGCTGCTCGCTTCTCAAGACCGGTACCGATATACGGAGCTTCTGTATTGAGCAATGGGACTGCCTGACGCTGCATATTAGATCCCATGAGAGCCCTGTTAGCATCATCATGCTCAAGAAATGGTATCAGGCCTGCTGCCACACTGACAAGCTGCATGGGAGAAATATCCATATAGGAAATATCTTTACGTGCTATGACCGGAAAATCACCGCGATAACGTGCGAACACATTTGTATGATGTATTTTTCCATCTTTATCAATTGGAATATCAGCCGGTGCGATATAGTAATTATCTTCCTGGTCAGCAGTAAGATAATCAATATCGCCTGTCAAAGATCCGCTTTCAACACGCTGATATGGTGTCTCAATAAACCCAAAATTATTTACCCGTGCGTACGTACTCAGGGATGCTATCAGGCCAATATTCGGCCCTTCCGGAGTTTCAATAGGACAGAGACGGCCATAATGAGTATGGTGAACATCACGGACTTCAAAACCTGCCCGTTCACGGGTCAATCCACCCGGCCCCAGTGCACTAACACGGCGTTTGTGAGTTAGTTCAGAAAGCGGATTCGTCTGATCAAGAAATTGTGAAAGCTGACTTGATCCAAAAAAGGCCTGAATAACGGTTGACACAGTGCGAGCATTAATAAGATCCTGTGGAACGAGGCTTTCGGCATCGCGGATACTGAGTCGTTCACGAATAGTACGAACCATTCTGGTCAGACCGACTGAAAATTGTGCTGATAGCAATTCACCCACAGAACGGACACGGCGGTTTCCCAGATGATCGATATCATCAATGAATCCCTCACCGGTACTAAGCTTTACCATATATTTAAACGATTCGATAAAATCATCTTTTGTTAAGGTATTAATACCCTCTTCCGGCTTAACCTGCAGGCGGGTATTGATACGGTAGCGTCCAACATCTCCCAGATCATACCGTTTTTCATCAAAAAAGAGTCGTTGAACAAGATTTCGTGCGGTATCAACATTCGGCGGGGGACCTGGGCGCATGGTTGCATAAATAAAGAAAAGGGCCTCTTCTTCAGATTTTGTTTCATCCTTTGTACTTGTATTTCGTATCACCATGTTTTCAGGATTCGGTACATCTTTCAGAAGCATTACTTCGGAAATCTTATTCTCCAGGAGGCTTTCCCATTTCTCTTCAGTGATTATATCACTTACTGTAAGAAGTATCTCACCGGTCTCAGTGTTAAAAACAGTCGATGCAGATACGTTACCTACAATCTTATCCTTCGTTGTTTTCATGACACGAACTTTTGCTGAATCATAAAATACTGCCATGATTTCTTCATTTGTTGAAAAGCCAAGTGCCCGCAGAAGAATGGTAGCCGGCATCTTTTTCCGTCGATCTATATTCACCCAGAGGATATTATCCGGATCGAGAAGCAGTTCAACCCACGAACCGCGCTGTGGAATGATACGGGAGGTAAGCATAGTCTTACCGGAAGGATGTGTCACTTCGTCAAAAGTGATTCCAGGTGACCGGTGTAACTGACTGACGATGACACGTTCAGCACCGTTGATCACAAAGGTACCACGTTCTGTCATCAGGGGAATTTCACCAATGTAAACTTCATTACTTATTTTCTCAACAAATTTCTTTATTTCCCCATCCTGTTCATATACCAGAAGCGACATATCTACTTTTAATGGTGCGGCAAAGGTCATGCCCCGTTCTTTACATTCTTTCAGCGAGTATTTGGGAACACCCAGTTTATAGCCATCATACTCCAGCGTATAATAGCCCTTCACATCATTAACCGGGAATAGCTTAAGAAAAGAACCATGCAGTCCCTGACTCTTTCTTAACCGCGGTGGTACATCCTGCTGGAGAAATGATTTATAAGACTGAATTTGAATTTCCAACAGATCCGGCAAAGGCATTACTTCCTTTACACTGGAATAGCTCTTTCGTTTTACCATTCCATCATCCCTTCGGCTTAAATATTATAATGGTTATTTCCATTATATCATTAACAAATTGGTAACACGGGATACCCCACAGGTATCCCGTATTACTAATGTTTACCTATGATTTTTTTTCACGTATCGTTTCGTATTTAGGGAAGATAATTAAAAAAGAATTATTTGATTTCTACTTCAGCTCCAGCTTCCTCAAGCTGTTTTATATAATTCTCGGCTTCTTCTTTTGATACTCCTTCTTTAACCGCATTCGGTGCACTATCAACAGCATCCTTTGCTTCTTTCAAACCAAGTCCCGTTATTGCGCGGACAACCTTGATAACCTGAATTTTCTTTGCACCGGCACTCTTGAGTACGACATCAAATTCTGTCTGTTCCTCTGCACCGCCATCTCCGCCATCACCGGCAGCTGGACCTGCAGCCGCCATTGCTACCGGCGCAGCAGCTTTAACATCGAACTTCTCCTCAATGGCTTTGATAAGCTCCGACAACTCAAGAACAGTCTTGCTGCCGATTGCCTCAATGATTTCTTCATTCGTTAACGTCGCCACGTAAAACCTCCGTTATATAAAGTTAATAATAAATATTTACTGTATTAATTCTCAGATTCCTTCTTATTCTTCACCGCTTCCAGAGTTCCAACAAACTTAGTAAAAATCCCCTTTAGTGAACCGAGAAATTTAGACATCGGGGCACCCATACAGGAGAGCAATTGCGAGAGCAATACTTCACGACCGGGTAAATCAGCAAGTCTTGCTGCCTCGGCTGCAGTGTAGATTGTGCCATCAACGTACGCAATTTTTACCTCCATGAGATCTTTATTTGTTTTTTTAAACTCTTTTATGACCTTAGCCGGGATAATTGCATCATCTTTGGTTATGACCACACCAATAGGGCCGTTTACATACTGTATTAATGATTCAAAACCGCATCGTTCCAATGCAATACAGGCGAGGGTGTTTTTAACGACCAGATACTTCGCTCCAGCGTCATGGATATCAGCCCTGAATTTAGTTATCTTCCCAACATTAACCCCGGTGAAATCGGTCATGTAAATACCCATCGCACCGGCAAATTCTTTTTCTAACGTTGCTATAGCGTCTGTTCTTTCATTTCGTGTTGACATGGTGATTAAACCTCGTATTTATCAATCTAGTTGAAAATTGTATTCGATTTTTATTTAAGATCCGCGACTTTGACCTTCAGCCCCGGTCCCATGGTACTTGACAAAGTGATTTTTTTAACATATGCTCCTTTAGAGGTCGTCGGTTTTGCTTTATACACGGCATCCATAAAAGCCTTCGCATTTTCCTGAAGATTCTGCGCATCGAATGAAAGTTTTCCAAGAGGAGCATGCAGAATCCCTCCCTTTTCAGCTCTGAACTTAACCTTTCCCGCTTTCAATTCCTTAATCGCCTTTCCGATATCCATCGAAACGGTTCCCACTTTGGGATTAGGCATTATGCCGCGTGGTCCGAGGATTTTACCGAGTTTACCAACCACTTTCATCATATCAGGTGTCGCCACGACCGAATCAAAGTCCATCCATCCCTCTTGTATCTTCTTGGCAAAATCATCACCACCGACATAGTCCGCTCCTGCCTCCTGTGCTTCTTTTTCTTTGTCACCCTGTGCAAAAGCAAGGACGCGTACCGTTTTTCCAATACCATTGGGAAGTACGACAGCACTGCGAACCGTCTGATCACTCTTTCTCGGATCAACACCTAAATTAACGGCAATATCCAGTGTTTCCTTAAATTTAGTATGTGAATTGGTCTTAATGAATTCAATAGCATCACCAAGGGAATATTCCTTTGTCTTTTCAACCTTTTCACGAACTTCACGCCATTTTTTTCCACGTTTCATAACAAGCAAGCTCCACGTCTAATAAATATTAGTATCACACTACGGTAACGCCCATACTGCGTGCTGTCCCTGCAATAATCTTTATTGCAGCATTTATATCTGAAGCATTTAAATCGGGCATCTTTATCTCGGCAATCTTCTGTAACTGATTTTTTGTTATGGTTCCGACTTTTTCTTTATTGGGAACCCCTGAACCTTTCCCGATACCAAGCTCCTTCAAGATTAACACTGAAGCTGGAGGGGTTTTTGTAATAAACGAAAATGAGCGGTCTGCATACACGGTAATTACTACCGGTGTTATCATACCATTAGCATCATTCGTTTTTGCATTAAATGCTTTACAAAACCCCATTATGTTAACACCATGCTGCCCTAGGGCAGGCCCAACCGGAGGAGCCGGATTTGCCTTACCTCCCGGGATCTGCAACTTAATTAAGCCTATAACTTTCTTAGCCAAAACACAGGTTCCTTTCCATACATGTATCGCATATTATGATACTGGGTTCACATGGACAAAATCT
>JAUVGS010000248.1 GCA_030593665.1 Chitinivibrionales bacterium
CAATGAGGTATCCACCTTTTATATTTCTTCACCTCAGAACGGTTTTTATGTCAACTATGCCGGTCATACATCATTTAACGTGTCAGGACGGGGAGCCGGCGGAGCTAATGTAGAAATCTATTCGGGTGGCACACCGGTAGGAACAGCTACAGCAAATGCGGATGGAAGCTGGTCAGCGGACGTTAATTTCACATCCGTAAGTGAAGGTGCGATCAGCTTAAGTGCTAAAATAAATACAGTGACTTCAAATACCGTCACAGGAACACTTGATATTTCCGCACCTCAGATCACCTCAACCCCCATAGTAACTGAACTAACTGAAAACACAGCAGTTATTGAATGGACGACAAGCGAGCCGGGCACTAGTCTGGTCCAGTATGGCACTTCCAGCAATGGTTGGGGAAGTTACACATTAAGCCAAAATATTAACAATTTGACGTCAAATCATAGCATAACATTAACCGGACTTCAGACAAACACCGTCCATTATTTCCGCGCAGGCTCTACAGATGCCAATGGTAATGGTCCGGATCAAATTCCGAATGTCACAAACCCTTCAGCCGAAATTACTTTTACAACCGGCGGCCAGTCATATCCTCCGTCAATAGTCGAATTTCCCACTATTGATTTTGGTAATAACACCATTACTATTTCATTTAATAAATCAAATATGCAAAATGCCACTATAGAAGCAAATTACAGCTTTAGTCCTTCTATTAATTTTACCACTACAGGCGGATCTGATGATATTACTAATACAGGCGGAAGTACATATCGTCTTTCTATGACCTCCATTCCGCATAACACCGTTTTAACATTGACGGTAAGCAGCATTACAGACTCCGACGGTAACCCGGTAACTCCCAGCTCCATCAGGATCAACGACAATGACAATGAGGACATGGCTGATGACTGGGAAGTCGATAATGGACTTAACCCGTCTATTGACGACAGAACCCAGGATCTGGACGGCGACGGTTACACGAACTACCAGGAGTATCAGTGCGGTACAGATCCCGGTGACGGGGCTTCAATACCTTTTGAAATAATAGAGGCTTTGCCACATCATAATGCCGGAATCACTGATTCCTGGCGTGTACCTAACAATTCCTCATTTGCTGTGTTTATAGATTCAGCTAATGGGATTAATATAAATCAAAACAGCATCAATTTTATCATTGATGACGGTAACCAGGTTTATGAGCGGAACTTAAGTTCCAATACAGTCCGTGTAGTTAAACTATCCGATGATGACGATTCCCAGGTTACCCTTCTCTGGGCTGTTTACGACCGTTCCCAGGATACTTATGGAAACTATGAATTTGATGCGAACGTCAATATTAAAATTGATACCTATGATTCTTACGGCAACTCGATGAACCAGGCAGGTTATGATATTAACGTTGAATCTGAGGCAGAGCATGATGAAGCTCATGAGCCTGCCAATCTGCCGGATACCGGTCCTGTTGACCCAGCAGATCCCGCTTTCGGGGGAGCTTATGATACAGGTATCCAGGTAAACAGCGGCGATCTTGAAGGCGCTAAGATTGTTTATAGCAGTTCTGAACCGGTTCCTCCCGCGTTTGCACCTGTCGATGAAATTCCGGAAATCGGTTTGCCTGGCGTTGAATCGGTTGGAATACCCATGCATTTCCAGCCACCCACGGTGTATGATACGCCGGTTAAAGTTTTCATCCCATGCCCGGGATATACTGATGTTAGCAGCCTTAGTGTATATTATTATAATGGTACCAACAGTGTATTGGCTTGTGATGCTGACGGTGTTGTCCAGCCGGCAGGTGAAGGCTGGATGGTTGCGGGATCAAGGATTAATCACAACGACGGAAATCCATCCACCATAGAAATCCAGGTATATCATTTCTCCGGAATTCAGGCAGGAACATCCTCGGTTACTGACGGTTCGTCAGGAGGTGGTGATGACAGTGCTGCCGGCGGGGGCTGCTTTATCGCTACCGCCACTTTTGGTTCAAGAACCGAAAGGCATGTTCAAATCTTATGTGAATTTAGAGATAAATACCTTTTAACTAATAGCATAGGCAGGGAAATTGTAAATTTTTACTACAAAAATTCTCCACCCATTGCCGATTATCTGGGCAGGCATCCCGGCCCAAGAAAAGTTGCAGGGTATGCGCTTGTCCCAGTGACAATTCTGGCTTATCTGATGCTTTTTGACAGCACGCTTCTTTTATTGCTGTTTATTACTTTTATGCTTATTACCGTTATGTATATAGCAAGATGCATTTCCATACGCCTTGAGCCAATAGACAGAAATGCTGATGAATATTTTTTCCGGTTAAGAGGTTGCCTGTAGCGAAATACATACGCAATTCAAAAAAAACCACACCGATTATCTGGATTTTCGGAACGCCCTGGTTTTATAAAGGGCAGCATTTTTAATGCTGCCCTTTCCAGATCCTTCTCAATTAACACCCTGATTGATAGACTCGTAGAGACCTTTGAAAAATAGTAATTTTTATTCGAGTTCAAGTCGAAGATCCCGGACTCTGAGCCTGTTGACAAATCCCGCTCATCGGAGACGCAGAAATCGGGTAGATAAGCGCAGACTTCGAAAAGTGCCGTTTTGCAAAGGTCTCTCGCAAAAAGTCTGATTTACCCTACCCATTTACCTTCACCCCGACTTTCTCCCCTCAAGGGAGAAAGGAAGGTTTCGGTTTTTTACGAAGCCATCAAGGTTGATTCTACTGCAAATCTGTTGTAAATCGCATAAAATTTGGTTACTTTCTAATAAATCGATTCGTGCTGAATTTATTTAGGTATGTTTTTTAATAGACTAAATCAATACGATGGTTTATTTATGAATTGACAATCACCCTACCTGTGCATATAATTCAACACAATTAAATATTATTCTTCACATTCACTTTAATTTCAGTGTTCTATAAATCCTGTTTTTAATTAATCTTTGTTATATTTTCAGGAGCTTAACTGTTATATATGTACTCAAAAACGTCAAACCATGATACTCCAATAGATCGTTTAAAAGAAATATCAACATGGGTCTCTTCGGTACAGGACATTGATCAGCTTCTTGAGCTTATCATAGAAACTGCCACCAGGATGATGGACGCCAAAGCCAGTTCTCTACTGTTAGTTGATAAAAAAACAAATAAACTTTTTTTTAAGGTGGCTACCGGCGAAAAGAAAATTGACATCAAGAAGTTTGAAATCGGCATGGGGCAGGGAATTGCAGGTTATGTTGCTGAAAAAGGAGAACCCCTGCTTATACCCGATGTCAGCTCCGACCCTCGGTGGTATAGGGAAATAAGTGATTCAATAGGATTTAAAACGCGCTCTATCGCGTGTGTACCGATGAAGATAAAGGGCGAAACAATTGGTGTTGTTGAAATCATAGACAAAGTAACAGGAGACCCGATTCAAAAGGAGGATTTAAAAACACTGTCGGTATTTGCCGATTTGGCCGCGCTGGCCATAGGTGATGCCCGAAAAATTGCAAACAACAAAAAAGAAATCAAAAATCTTAAGGAAGAACTCGAGCATAAATATGAAATTATTGGAGAGAGCAATGCTTTAAAGAAAGTCATATTCGATGCCGTCAAGGTGGCAAATTCAAAAGCAAGCACCCTTATTTTAGGAGAAAGCGGAACCGGTAAGGAATTGCTGGCCCGGTTAATTCATCATTCAGGCCTAAGAAAAAACCAGCCTATGATTGTTTTAAATTGTGCAGCCCTACCGGAAACATTACTTGAAGATGAGCTCTTCGGACATGAAAAAGGAGCCTATACCGGTGCTCTGGGCAGAAAGATCGGAAAATTTGAGCTGGCAGATGGAGGTACGATATTTCTTGATGAAATAGCAGAGATGAGTCCCGGAATGCAGGCAAAACTTCTTCGCATTCTTCAGGAGGGTATTTTCTACCGGGTAGGCGGAAATAAATCGATTCCTGTTGATGTTAGAGTTATTTCCGCTACGAATAAAAACATTGTAAATGAAGTCTCCGAGGGTAGGTTTCGAGAAGATTTATACTACCGCCTGAACGTTGTCGAGATTCATATGCCGCCCCTGCGCGAAAGAATGGATGACATACCTTTCCTGGCCAAGTATTTCTTAAATATCTTCAAGCAGGAAAGGGGACTTTCCCATCTCACAATTTCAAAAGGAGCCATGAATTGCATGCTCGTTTATGACTGGCCCGGAAATGTCAGAGAATTGAAAAATGCCATAGAACGGGCAGTGGTTATGGGTAACGGTATAGAAATTTTACCGGAAGACCTTCCCAACCTTGCT
>JAUVGS010000344.1 GCA_030593665.1 Chitinivibrionales bacterium
GTGCTGTGTCACCGGTGACACACCTCTGTGCGAATTCAAGATTTGCAATAGCCTGACGGAAAGTGGTATCTCCCGCAGTAGAAAAACTTTTACCGTCAATCCGCTGCTGAATACTTTCGACAAGTTCCTTTTCCGCAGGAGCACCGGAAAGAATTATCTGCCATCCCTCGTTTATCAACAACCGTCCAAGTGTTACATAATGATCCACCGGCCACTGTTTTGCGGAAAAAGCTGCGCCGGGTTGAAAGACTATAATCTTTCCTCCTGTTATATCAATGCCGAGGGACTGAAGATAGTTCCCCGCTCCCCTTTTTTCCTGTTCAGTAAGTGCAATGGTATAGCTGCCATGGTGTTCTTTAACTCCGGCAATTCTCCGGTAAACATCAACGGCATGCAAAGTATTGTAGCAGCGGGCAAACGGTATGGCATAAAGATATTCAGACCACTCACCGGACAAAGCATCGTTTCCTTCACGGAGAAAATGACATCCTTTGATCTCTTTGGAGGGGAGCAGGGAAATAAGGTTTGACACATACGCATGTTGGGACAAATTGATTATACGACTGTATTCACGCGCACCTAATTCCAAAATAACATCAATAAAATTACGAGACCCTTCCTGCCAGGCGTCATTTCGAAAGGTATCCCGTAATGTTCTGCGCGGGAATGTGACTATATTATTTATATGTGGATTACCAACTACCCCTCCTTCAAATCCCTGCTCAACGAAAAAGGAGATATGTGCCTCAGGATACAGGGCTCTCAGTCCCTCAAGAACAGGAGTTGCCATAATAATATCACCAAGATTATTTGGTAATAGTACCAGTATTCGCTGCACTGTTTCTCCTGTCATTTTATATAGCCGTTCACGGGTTCAGGGTTAAACGGTCACCATTTTATTTATACCCTTTTTCCTCAAAGGTATATGTGTGAAAAATCTTCTCACATATCATGATAAAAAGATCATCGTCAGTAAGGAGTTCTTTCCCGACTTTTTTCTTCACTTCTTTGAGCCTTTCAGCAAATGACTCTGCTGATTCTATTTCTTTTATCTTTTTATTCATATTTGTCATCAGGTTTACCGGGTTCAGGGTTCAAAGGTTGAAATCCAAAACCCAAAATCTCGTGTCCTCCAAAGCTTTATTGAAGGGGGAAAAATCTAAAAATATTTACAAACTCATCTTCATATTCCAATCATGCATCACCGGTTGAAAACCATTCTTCAGGAGATCTACTCTCATTTCCTCTACCGAGCGGTGATCTGCTATCTCAAACTGTGTAGTCGATGGTTTCTCTGTATGGCCGCCAACTGCTGTGGAAACCCCGGCAGATACCTTGGTAATACCGAGTGGTATGACACCGTCTCTAAACTGAGCTGATTCCCGTGTTGAGAGTGTAATACCAACTGTTGGAAACATAATCCTGAAGGCGGCAATAATCCGGGCCAACTGTTTGTCAGAAACAGAAAAATATGGCACAAAATCTTTAACCAGCGGCCGGATACGGGGAAAGGAGACAGCCAGCTCCACCTCCGGATACTGCTTCTGTAGATACAGCAAATGCAAAGCGGTGAAATAGGCCTCCCGCCTGAAATCATCAAGGCCAAGCAATGCGCCAATCGTTAAACTTCGTATATTTTGCCGGCATGCTCTATCCGGTGTTTCCAATCGATATACAAAATCTTTTTTTGGCCCTTTTTTATGAAGGGAACGGTACAGTTCTTCGTTATATGTTTCCTGATAAACCGTAAGTGAATCGACAGAGCCTGCTTTTATAAGACTTCCATACTGCGCTTCTGAAAGCGGATATATCTCTATGCCAACCGCGGAAAAATATTTTGAAATAACTGCCAAACTCTGCTCTATATAGTCATAGGTAGCTATCTGCGGGGCTTCACCGGTAAGCACCAATATATGACGCATGCCATCAGCGCTAATAGCAAGAGCTTCCCGCTCAATCTCCCCTGTGGTCAATTGTCTTCGATTGATGGAATGGGTGGTTGCAAACGAACAGTAGGGACAGTGATTCTTGCAGTAATTCGAGATATACAGTGGGGTAAACAGACAGATCGCACTGCGGAAATGACGACGCGTAAGAGCTGCTGCCTTCCGCGCCATGGGCTCCAGGTAATCACTTGCAGGATCAGACAGAAGTATTACAAGATCTTCAGGAGTAATCTTATCTTTGTGAAATACCGATTCTACGGATTCGGCATTAACAGCGGTTAGTAATTTTTCAAGGGAAAACTGCTGATGTACTCTAAGGGTGTTAGTGAATACCATACTCTCAAAACTCTTACTCGTTAAGAAATCCGGTGAGTGGTGAAGTCGGCCGTGCGGTTTTTGATTCAGCGCCCAGTCCAGCCAGATAGGCTGTCCGGCCGGCCCGAACCGCAAATTTAAATGCCTCAGCCATCTTTACAGGATCACTGCTCGTGGCGATTGCGGTATTGAGAAGTATCGCATCAACTCCCATTTCCATTGCCTGCGCTGCATGGGAAGGCCTTCCGATACCGGCATCAATAATAATGGGTATATCTACTTCTTCGATTAATATTTCGATCAGTTCCAGTGTTTTTAATCCTCGATTGGTGCCGATGGGTGCACCAAGTGGCATAACAGCGGCCGCACCGGCCTCAACCATACGGCGTGCCGCCGCAAGATCAGGGCTCATATACGGCAACACAACAAAACCATCCCGTGCAAGAATTTCCGTCGCTTTAATTGTCTCTGCATTGTCCGGTAATAAATATTTCTGATCGTTAATAACCTCGATCTTTATCCAACTGCCGCAACCGGTCTCACGGGCAAGATGTGCTATCCTGACCGCTTCCTCAGCAGTGCGTGCCCCGGAAGTATTCGGCAGAAGTGTTTTACCCTCAGGGATATAGTGCAGAAAAGACTCCTCCCTGTTATCAAGGTCTACCCGGCGAAGAGCAACGGTGATAATATCACATTCGGCAGCGGCTAGAACATCCTTTATAATTCTGTCATCGCTGTATTTGCCGGAACCGGTAATAAGCCTGGACGTGACCGCTGTTCCGGCTATGATAAGTTTATCATCTTCCACAAAAACTCCATACGGATTATGAGTACTAAACTTCGGAATAAAAATAACTCATGGAGCTATTTGCCGGACGACAATTGATAGGATTTTATATCGTGGGAACTCCAAAATAAATTAAATCTAAAAGATGCAGTTAGCAACAGAGACGCGGAGAGTTCAATTAGCAATAAATAAAATCAGTAGGGACTTTCAGCTCAACAGCTCAACAGCTCAACAGCTCAACAGCTCAACAGCTCAACAGCTCAACAGCTCAACAGCTCAACAGCTCAACA
>JAUVGS010000542.1 GCA_030593665.1 Chitinivibrionales bacterium
CGGTAATGCAACAGCCATAAAAACAGGGAATTTATCACGGGAGAATTCAAGTCCGTAGGTCAATACCATCTGCCAGGCTTTATGATCAGGGTCAGGCCGGGGATCATAGATAGAAGTATTTTCAGAATGAATCCAGGCAACGGCGAGCGGGACAGATAAAGTTAATCCGACAGAATGAACATAATTGGGGACGCCACGATAGGCATATATTGCACTGGCACTGAGGCTGGGTGGTATATAATCACCCAAATCATTTTCACCGTAAGATTTTGACCGGTAGTAAAAACGGCTGTTCCCCTGTTCATTTTTATAGGCACTATAGTAGGTGTCAAGGAATTCATTCTCCTGAGTAAAGAGTCGCAATGCAAAGGGATAATTGTAAGCACCATCAAACAGCCACAGGCCGTTCTCCACATCACGTGAATAGGTAATAGTTAATCCGGCACTGTAAATGCCACTACCCATCTGTAAATTGTTCGGCAGGTATTTCATTGCACCTTCGGGCCCCCGTTTTATATTATATTGGCCGGTTGGGAATGTCATTGCAAGGCCAAGGGTAAATTGTCCCTCAGAACCAAAATTACGCGACACATCCAGGGAGAGATCACCCATACCACCGGTAACTTTTGTCTCCTCATCCTGATTGCTACGGTACTGGACACCGGCGGTCTTTGACGCAAACGGTATAGTCAATCCAATACCAGTATTCCATTTCGGTTTAAAACTGAACCGCGGGGCTACATTCAGAAAATGGAAATTCTGACCAAAGTTATATTTCGGCAACACCTCTACTTCGAGATAACCGCCGCTCACCCCTTCACCGACCCACTTGATACCATCAGTACCACCGCCGGAACCACCGGCTCCGCACCCGCCGACGCTTTGCCATGGCGTTAAGGTCGGCAGAAGCACCGATACCTTATCTATACAGGCATAGAGTGACCTGGTATTAAAATTCTCCTGAAAAAGAACCCTTGAAATACCTATAGCAAGTAGCGATGCTAAGATTACACAAACCAGTGGTATAATAATAATGAAATGATTATGTCTGTAAGCAGTATCCGCTCCATCCTTGCCATGCATCTTTCTTTTCTTCACGCTAGACTCTCATTCCTTCCTTCGTTATTGAAGCATAAGCATATAGGTATAAACATATCCGGTGCCGAGAAAGAGACCATCAGGCGAAATCCCACCTTTAAAAGGAAGTTTCGCGATAGTCTCTAACGCTGACGATTCTTCAACTTTTAATCCCATATGTGCCGGCACATCACCTGCTGAGCCTTTCAGCTTCTGCTTATGCGTTACCCCGGCCGACGCATTCGCTTCGACTGACTGATCAGTAAAGTCATGCTGTACAACTTTATTCCCTGTCAACGTAACGAACACAACATAGTAACTTCGATTGGGATCAACAGGGTCAATCCACCAGTGTGGCTCATACGCATCATCAGAAATCAAAATCGGTGTTAGTCCTGTTTTTAATCTCTGAATATACACACTATTCGTATATACATCAGCAGCACAGTTATAGGTTATCCAATTCCCCTCAGGTGAAATAAGGGGACTTTCACAATCCCAGTTTTCCCTGCCGACTGGTTTCATAAGCTGTACCGGCGTCGGTACACTGTCATTATAATTGATGTAATAGATGGTCAAACCATTCTTCTGTAGAGAATAGACAACCTTTACATTGGTGGTACCAAAAAATTCCCTGACAGAATTCCGGTCAACAAAACCGGAAATGGGATCATAGGCAGGGGTACCAACCGGGATACCGCCGGTGGCGGTATCCGATACCCAGAGATGGGGTGTGCTCTCTACATTCATGCCATTTTTACATAACTTTAACGATACCTTATCTGAAATCCGGACAGCAT
>JAUVGS010000582.1 GCA_030593665.1 Chitinivibrionales bacterium
TTATTTGCATGGGTTATTCGGTATTACTAAGGTGCTAAAAAGCGAAAATAAGGTTAAAAATTAAAGATAAAAACGATTACTTCACGGTAGAACCTTTTGATTGTACCACTACCAGAGGTAGTGGTTTTATATATAAATAAACTATATGCTCTTCACCTAGTAAGGAGTGACTCTAATGGGCTTAAAGGTAACAGAATTAACTTTTCTGGAATACTTTGCAAAACGGTATGACATACCGGTTCCTCGCCATCTTGTTGGTACGGCCGAGCAGGCGGAAATTAAAAAGACACTGGAGAAATGGGGAGGTGAGGCTATTGTAAAACCCGACGTTCTAACGGGGAAAAGGGGGAAAGTCGGCGCAATTGTAAAGATTCAAAATGCCGGTGAAGCGCTGAAAGAGATAAAACGAATATCAAGCCTTGAGATAAACGGCAATATGACACGCATCGCGTATCTGGTCGAATGTATACCCGCAGAACTTGAGATTTTCACCGCCATAACATATAACTCTAAATTTCTCAGTCCTTCATTCACCGTATCGCTCGCCGGTGGTGTTGATATTGAAGATATTTCCGAGGACAAGAAGATAACCATTCCCATTGATATATACCGCGGCCTCGATGCCTACCAAGCGAGTGAAGCGCTGACAAAACTGGGTTGTCCACAGAAGCTGATCAGTATTCTTTCCCGCGCGCTGACAAGTTTCTGGGACCTTTTTCATTCAACCGGTATGGAAAGTGCCGAGGTAAATCCCTGGAGAATTACACCCGAAGGCAAACCATACGCTTGTGATTTTAAGGCGACTATTGATGAATCAAATTATAAATCAACTATGCCGGGAGTAATGTTTCCGGAATATCCTGCCAACCGTTCCGAGTTTCAGGAGGAGATGGACAACTGGGATGCATCAAGCCATCAGGGGCAGGCACACGTTTCCGATCTTGGCGGCACAAAAATTCTTCCGATACTTTTTGGCGGCGGCGCATCAACGATTATTATCGAAACCCTGGATGCCTGCGGTGGCGACCCTATGTTTCTCTCTGATTTCGGAGGAAATCCACCCTATGAACGAATGCTTGGCACGGTGAAATTATGTTTACAACACAAACTTGCCGACGCAAAACTGTTACTGATTCTCGGTGGTAAAGCCAATAATACCTATATTGATGTCACCTTTCAGGCCATCGCGGATGCATTGCTCAATTATGTTGAAGAAAAAGGTTCTATTTCGATCCCGGTGGTCATTGGCCGCGGAGGCCCCCGACTGGTTAAAGGAATGCTGGCTATGAAACAGGCATTAGAATATCTTAAATTGCCCCATGTCATTTTCGGTCCGGACACGCCGGTTACTATGGTTGCGGAATATGCGGCAAAACTGGTAACTGCTGTTGAACGTGTTAAGGGAGGTCATCATGAAAGCTAAATCGTTATCTGATCTACTAAAAAAAGGCGATCGTGTAGCAGTATCGAATATTACGGGTCGTGAATCATCAAAGGTAT
>JAUVGS010000069.1 GCA_030593665.1 Chitinivibrionales bacterium
GTTAACTATTTAAAAGCCGCCTTAGATTCTAAGGCGGCTTTTTTATTTGTAAGGTAAAATGTAATGCCGGAGGGGAGAAAGGAGTGTCAAATCACTCAAGGTGGTTTAATGTACGGTTCAATCTCTTTCAACAATTAAAAGGAGGTACACATGGTAAAAGTATGTAACTTCCTCATATCAATACTTGTAATTCCGGCAAGTATGGTTAGTATATATGCAGAGGAAGTAACGAAAGTTTTCCAAAACGGTTTTGAAGGTTACGCAGGATGTGAGGACACCCATATTGAGGTGATAAAAGGTTTTACCGGTGACACGTCAAATTATCAGAAGTGGCATGATAATTTCAGTGAAGAGAAAATTCTGAATATTGCGAACTGACCCCGCTGAAGCAATGACTTCGCCCGTGCGGCGATTCAGTTTGATGTAACCGTATTACCGAAAAATATTACTATTAAAAAGGCTGTTTTATCGCTGAACTATCTCTTTGGTTCCCAGGATGGAGAAGCCTGTTCACTGTTTGTCGCCTCAACGCCGTGGAAAACGGATGAAGCAACCTGGATTAATGCCACGAAAGATACGAAATGGAAAGCGGACAGCGGCGGAGGTGATTATGATACGGAAAAGTTTTCGCGGACACTGTATGCGGAACCCGGGGAATGGGAAGAGTACGATGCGACTGATTTTGTAAAGTTATTCTATGATGATCCGGAAAAAAACCTTGGATTTATCATTGAAGCCGATCGGAGGGCTAGCGGCACCCCGGGGCGCAAGTACGCTTCTTCCGAGCATGATGATTCATCGTTGAGACCAAAATTGACGGTGACGTATGATAAAAGTAACGCAATAACACACTTCCTGTCAGCCAACGGGAATACGATTCAGGTACAGTACTCGTCGGGGAATGTACGGCTTTATATTCCTTTTAATCATACCTTTCAGGTAATGATAACGGATATGCTTGGAAAGAGGTTGTGTTCTTTTAGAGGAAATCGTGCGGGATGGCATACTCTGTCACACACATATTTACCTGCGGGAGTGTCTATGCTGCATGTTCGGCAGGGAAGTAGAAAGACTTCAATTAAATGTGTTGTTGCGAAATGATAAAACGAATCGTCAGTGGCTGAGTTTAGCTATTTCATTAACATTTTATTTAAGGAGGTAGGGAATGTTAAAAAAAATATTCCTTTGTTTACTCAGTTTAAGCTTGTTTACCATTATTTCTGCGCAGACACCGCTTGATGAAGCCGTTGACTTTACCGGTACCGATCTTGAAGGTAAAACGCATCATCTTTTTGAGTATCTTGATGCCGGTAAACATGTACTTATTGAATTCTTTTATACTACCTGACCGGCATGCGGGGGTGCGGTCAGCATCCTTAATACCGCATGGGAGGCGTATGGGTGTAATGAGCATGACCTGGTCGTATTGTCTATAGACAAAGGTGAGTCTGATGCGACAGTCCAGTCGTATGTAAATTCAAAAAATATCGAATATTTTGCTATAAGCGGGACACAAGGAGGGGGAGATGCTATTATAGCCGATTATGGGCCGTTTAGTGAAGGGTATCCCACAACAATTTTAATCGCTCCTGATCGGAACATAATTGAGAAGGATCTCTGGCCGTTGAGCTCTATCGCACCGGCGATTGTAAATGCGAATATACAGGAACATGCATGTGGCCCGACAGAAATCTTAGCCGATGAGCATACAAAAATAAACTCTGTTTTACAAAATACCATTGTGCGTGTAACCGCTGAGAGTATTACCCTTTCAATAGTGTCTGCAGGAGAGTATACCCTTGTCGCGTATACGGCGAATGGGAAGATTACCAAAGAACTGTATCGTGGATGCTTACAAAAGGGAGTACATACGTTTAACCGGCAGAACGATGTGTTGGCAAATGGCATATACTTTCTCAAATTGCAGGGGCGGAATATTACATCCCTGGTACGGTTTGTTGTTACTGAGTAAAAACGCAGTGATTTTATACCAACGGCACATAGTTTATTTAAGCGGATTGATTATTAAAGGAAAAGTAACAAAGAGAGGACGGGACTGGTGTCTCAGCCGGTCTTCAAAACCGGTAACGGTCGGATTACACCGCTCATGGCAGGTTCGATCCCTGCTCTCTCTGCTTTATATTTTTTTAACTAAACACTTTTTATCAAGGGAGGTAGTATGAACAATTTAATTAAGGCAATGGTTTGTGTATCGGCTTTGGCTTTAATGGGTTTTTCGGAAATTAATAATTTCCAGTTCACCGATCTGGATGGGAACACTTATGATTTGTATGAGGAGTTGGCAAAAGGAAAGCATATTCTTGTGCATGCTACAGGCGCAACCTGAGGATTTTGTAAAGGGTCAGTTCCGGCCCTTAATACCCATTGGAGAAAATATGGCTGCGAGAAGTGTGACTCATACAAGCTTCTGGTTATTGGTGCGGGGTGTTATGGTAATGATTCAAAAAGTAAATTTACCAATTACATGCAGAATACATGCAAAGCTGAATACCCGGCTGTCTGGCATCAGGAAGGCGGGAAGAAATTTGATTCCGCGCTTAAGAATGGCGGCAGCGGGAATCCGAAATATCTGATTCGTCCGGATAAAACTTTTAAAAAATCACCAACGGCCTCGGAAATTAACAATGCCGCCGGCAATGAACAGCACGACTGTCAAACGCCGGTTACAAATGTATCAAACGCGTTTGTTGACAAGAACGCCGACCTTTATAATGTTAACAGAAAGGGTTTCACAATAATCAACCGCGAAGCGGGAGATGTTGCGATATCTTTCTATTCTTCAAACGGCCAATTGAAGAAATCTTTCTCAATAAGCAACATTTTAGCGGGTACTCGTACTTTTAATTGGGAAACTGCGGCATTGGCAAACGGTATATATATTGCCCATATGTATATCAATAATACACAAACTACCAAAAAGGTTGTCATAAAGTAATTTGCAGATCGTTGACATGAATGTTATTGAATAGTTTTTCTGCCGTCGGACAAGCCGTCCTGGGAACGGTTTGTCCGACAAAGGCAGGATATTAAAGAACAGAAGATTTTGCGAATTTTAGAAGGATGCTAAAGCCTGAGGAACGTATAGGGACTTTTGCAACTACCTCATCTTTAGCAAAACAGTTCCGGGCGATATTCTAACATTGGATGAAATGTTGTTGATAAGAAATGTTTAATGTATTTTTTGTTCAAAGTCCACTAAAATTATCAATATAAATAAAGGGATAAACTGAAAATATAAGTATACGCAGGTAAGATCGGTCGGGTAGTACTTGACGTATGCACCAAAGGATAGTATGATATTTGATAACTGTTTACTTTGCATTATTATTTCTTCGCATTACAATCTTTCAGCAGACTTTGCCTCTCTTTATCGTTGTCAACCACTTGCTTTTGTCAATCAATTCCAGGCTCAAAATAACCATTCTTTCCATTTCCATTCAGAAAAAAATGGTAATAAATTGTATGAAGGTAAGATAAAACACAAATAAATATTAAACATAGGAGGTGTTCCATATGTCTCAAAAACTTACCAATTTCTTTGCTTCACGCATTGGTATCATCACCGTTGGAGCGGTTATCGGTATTCTTGCCGCACTGCTTCAGAAATTTGGCAACCCGCCGAACATGGGCGTCTGCGTCGCCTGTTTCCAGCGTGACATAGCCGGCGCCCTCGGCTTCCACCGCGCTACGGTTGTTCAATATATCCGGCCGGAAATTATAGGTTTTGTACTCGGTGCATTAATTGCGGCTCTTGCATTTAAGGAATTTAAAGCAACTGCCGGCTCTGCACCTATTGTTCGTTTTGTACTTGGCATGTTTGCCATGATCGGTGCATTAGTCTTCCTTGGCTGTCCATGGCGTGCGATTCTTCGATTGGCAGGAGGTGATTTGAATGCGGTTGTCGGTCTAATTGGTCTTATCGTCGGTGTTGCTATTGGCGTTCAGTTTCTCAAATCAGGATATAACCTTGGCCGTTCGAATAAAACATATCCTTCAGTCGGACTAATACTTCCAATTACCATGGCCGGCTTACTTATACTTCTCATTGTTCGTCCCGGCTTTATTTTCTTTAGTGAAAAGGGCCCAGGTGCTATGCATGCTCCTTTATTCATCTCACTTAGTGTTGGTCTGCTTATCGGTTTTCTGGCACAGCGCACCCGTTTCTGTACCATAGGTTCAATCAGAGATGTTATCCTTATGGGCGATACGCACCTGATTAGTGGGATCGGCGCAATGGTTATTTTCGCTTTCGTGGCTAATGCAATTCTTGGAACGGTAACGTTCGGTTTTGCAGCGCAACCAATTGCACATAGCAGCCATGTATGGAATCTGCTCGGCATGGTTCTTGCCGGGCTTGCATTCGCTCTCGCAGGTGGTTGTCCGGGACGACAGCTATTTCTGGCTGGTGAAGGCAACAGCGATTCAGGTGTTTTTGTGCTAGGTATGATTGTTGGAGCCGGTATCGCTCATAATTTTACGCTTGCAGCTAAGCCGGATAAAATCATCGATGGCGTTTTACAGGTTGGCGGCATTACCACAGCAGGTATGATAGCGGTTATTATTGGCATAGCCTGTTGCCTGATCATTGGATTTACTATGAGAGAGAAATACTAAAAAAGGAGATGTTCGATGTCTGATATAATTGACGCACGGGGACTATCCTGTCCTCAACCGGTTATTCTTAGTAAAAATGCCGTTAAAAAAGATACCTTCCCGGTGGAAGTGCTGGTGGATACAATCGCATCCTGTGAAAATGTAAAAAGAATGGCTGAGAAAGACGGGTATAAAGTTATTGTGGAAGCTGAATGTAATGAGTTTAAAATTATCATTGATAAATAACGATGATATACTTGACAATGCAACAACATCATGTTTGTTACTATTAATGGTAGCGAGAAGGGTAATTTTGACGAATAAAAGAGAAAAGATACGCCTGACAGTATTGAAAATGTTTTCACAAACCAGGTATGGTGGAGGTTTTTAAAATATATAAGTACGAATTAAATAATAAACTAACGCGGGATAAACCCGCAAGTAAGTTCCTTATCAGATTTCTTTCTAAAAAACAAGAAAGTAATCTTAAGGTACTAATGTACAACAATTTTATACTATATTTATAAACAATATTCACAAACAATTAAAGCTTTGCTAACAGTTGTATATTATATCTAACTCGGATAATGCTGAATTAATAGTATCCAATGGATCAAATACTGGAAAAAATTAACGAGTTTTCAGAATCGGAACTGGAATCTCTCAAAGAATTCAAAGCAAGAGGAGGAAAAGCAGCGGCACTGTTAAACCGCAATTTCCCTTCTTCGTTACTTTGGGGACTCGGTGTCCGGCCGGTTCGCATTCTTACCGGTGCAACCGGTGAGGCTGAGAAAGCCGGTGAAAAACTGGTGCGGCCTGATGTCTGTCCCTTTTGTAAAAGCATCATCGGCAATTTTCTCGAAAAAAAATCTTTGCATGCATTGTGTAATATGGTTGTCGGTTCAATATCCTGTGATATGATGCGGAGAACCCTTGAGCGTCTCTCGTCGGATATCGGCCTGCCCCTGTTCCCTGTCCAGGTTCCTGCAACAACAACGAAAGAATCTCTTGAGTACTATACTCGTGGCGTTCGGAACACGATAGACAATATATCTGCCTGGCTGGATGCTGACATAGATTATGACAAGGTGCGAACCTTTGAAAGGAATCGAATAGAAGCAGCAGGGATTTTAATAAAGTTGTTATATAGCGGGAAGACATCTCCGCTTATAAATCATCACCTTTCGCATCTCTTTACCTGGTCACAGCCTGATACGTACCTTCAATTTCTCAAAGAGTTGATACCACAGATACCTGCGTATAAAACAGATTATAACATTGTTATAACCGGCAGCGTGCTTCTTTTAGAAGATGATACCATACTGCGGTTGGTGGCCGATAATAATTTCGGAGTCGTACCATTGAACAGTTCGGGACTGAATATGGTTGAAGGGCTGGAGGATATTTCAGATGTACCGGATGATAAAATAATAGCCGGGCTATCACGGATAGCGTTCAGAATGCCGGGAAACATTAGAATACGGCCGAATAACGAGGTATACGACAGATTATTGGAAGTAATTGAACGAACGGATGCAAAAGGAGTGATTGTAAAAACGCTGTCATTTTGTGACCTGTGGTACACCGAAAAAGAGCGGCTGAAGCAGGTATTACCGGTTCCTGTCCTCGTGCTGGATACCGGCTATGCTGAAGGTGCCGATGCACAGGTGCAGACGAGGATTGAGACTTTTTTAGAGACATTGAGATAACTTTATATGATTCTGTTGATTTAATAGGTTTTTTAGAGAGTAGCGTTATGTCAAGTGCCCGAATTTGCTCAAAAACGGCACTTTGTAGTAACAAATGATAAAATAAATTAGCAAAATTGTATTAAATCAACAGAGTCTTATATAAAGTGCATATGGAGATGGATAAAACTGATACGTTAGAGTACCGGTATTGCATTTTGTAAATAAAGTCGTCCTCGAAAAGAAAGAAGAGAGCCGAGGAAGAGGACGAAATTTGTACCATCGAAACACCATGACAAACGAAACACCATGACAAACGAAAAACCACAACGAATAACTTCCCAGGACTGGGAATCGCGCATGGCACATATCCCCCGGGAGTACCGTGAGCAGTGTACTTTTCTGCGCCCGTTGATTCCCGGCGGTGTGCAGTACCTGTTCAGCCCCTATGAATATTCATGCCGGGGCGATACCCTGCTTCGCAGGATAAAATTCGATTCGGGTCTTGCGTCATTGAGACTCTGGGCGTTTCTTTTTAGTGAAAAGGACCGGTTGTTTCTCGCCAAGGAGAAGGGCTGGAAAATATTCGCCGCAATGAAAGATCTGGGGCAGGTACCGATTATCTCCTATGCGGTTCCTGAATCGCTCACTTTTTATGCCGACGAACTCTGGTGGGCGCCCTGTTTCTCCGAAGAACCCCATCTGCTTGACGCTGCCACAGAACTGGGAGCGACTGAGGAGTTATGCTATGTTCGTGCCGCTCTGGGAGCGTATAAAACGCTTGATTATTTTCCAAAACCGGACCTTTCATTTGCCGGTGTCGGTTCATGCTGTGATGATTTCTCCGCAGTAATGCAACTGATAGAGTGGCAGGGAAACCCGATACACTGGTGGGAAATCCCCACACGATTCGAAGAATCACCGTTGCTGAAAAGCAACACATTCAGAAAGACGCCCCATGGCAATTCTTCCTTTCAGGAGTCAGCGGTTAAGTTTCTTATCGGTCAATATGAAAATATAGTTAAAAAACTTGAAGAAGTTACGGGCCGGACTATTTCTGAGAACGATCTTCGGGAGAGTGTGAAAGGGTTTAATCGAATCAGGGCACTGGTGAGTGAGCTGCGGGAGCTGGTATACACCCGGAAGTGCCCGCCATTACCCGGCCTTGAAATGCTGCTTGCTGAATTTGTCGCGATTCATTACTGCAGCGAGCCATGGGAATCAATGCTGGTACTTGAGGATCTTATCACCATGGTAAAAGGGCGGATTGAACGTAATGAAACACCCTTTGAAAATGACCCGGTACGGGTATTCTGGGTATCGCCGCCCACTGACGCCGCAGTCATGACCCTTCTTGAGGATTGCGGCGGGTGTGTAACCGGCAGTGAATATATGATTTCGCACGCATTTTATCCCCTTGATGAATCAAAACCGCCGCTTGAAGCCATTGCCGAAAATTACATGGATGATCCTATGATCGGCGCAAGTGAATTCAGGGCCAGGCGGATTGCGCAGGAAGCCAAACGTTTCGGCGCAGAAGGGGTCATGATCACCGGTATCTTCGGGGCGAGTCACTGCCCCTTTGAGGAGCGTGTTATCTCAGAAGCGGTCCGTAAAGAGCTTGCTATACCGGTCCTTTCCTTTGATATTCCCTATTCGCCGGGAAAGTTGAGCGAGCAGGTGGTTAACCGGGTACAGGGATTTACCGAGCTGCTGCGGTCGCGGCGTAAGACCACGGTGGCACTCGGCTCACCGCAGTTGACTGAGGTCGAAATGCCCGATAATGAGGATCCCTTTGAGTATTTCCGCAACTCCATGTCCCGTGAAGTTGATTTTACCCGTGCGGAGAAGAAAAAGGGTAAAAAAATCGTGGGTATTTACTGTGAGTTTACCCCGCGGGATCTCATTCTTGCGGCCGGCGCCTACCCGGTGT
>JAUVGS010000468.1 GCA_030593665.1 Chitinivibrionales bacterium
GTCCATTTCCCGGTACCCTTCTGGCCTGCCGTATCAAGAATTTTTTCAACAAGAGGAGTACCATCCTCATCCTTATGGGCTAAAATGTCACTGGTTATCTCTATAAGATAACTCTCCAGTTCTCCTTTATTCCATTCTGTAAACGCCTCCTGCATCTCGTCACAGCCCATACCTAAGCCGGTTTTCATAAGATTATAGGTTTCACCAATGAGCTGCATATCACCGTATTCAATACCGTTGTGTACCATTTTCACATAATGGCCGGCGCCGTCCGCACCGACCCAGTCACAGCATGGTTCATTATCCGCTGTTTTTGCGCATATCGATTGAAAGATATCTTTGATAATCGGCCAGGCTTTCTCATTACCACCCGGCATTAATGACGGCCCGTACCGTGCGCCCTCTTCACCTCCTGATACGCCAGTGCCGACATACAGGATTCCCTTCTTCGCCAGATACCTTGTTCGCCTGACGGTATCAGTAAAGTGAGAGTTTCCACCGTCAATAATTACATCTCCCTCTTCCATGTGGGGAAGCAGGGTTTCTATAAATGTATCAACCACGGCCCCGGCCTTGACCATGAGCATTATTATTCGAGGTTTTTTTAACAACCCGATCATTTCTTCAATCGAATGGGCGCCAATAATATTTTCCCTGCCCTGTGCATCACCGGTGATGAAATCATCAACCCTGGATACTGTCCTGTTGAATGCGACAACAGAAAAACCATGGTCACTCATGTTGAGGATAAGGTTACGCCCCATTACGGCAAGACCTATGAGGGCGATATCGGCTTGCTTTTCCATGACATCTTTAACCTTTAATAAAGTTGACAATTAATTCTCCTGTAAAATCTCGCTTTCATACTCCTTTTCAAGGCTATATTTATGTTGCTTTTCTTCTTCTGCCAATTCTTCAAACAGGTGTGTTTTTTCGAGATCTAATTCAATAGCGGCAAGCTTGGAGTATAATTCATAGGCTTTCTGTTCAGCCTTCATCGTAAATATGAACACATCCTGAATAGAACTGTTTTCGTTTAAATCTTTCTCTACAAGATAGTCCGAAACATGTAAATCAGGAATATCACCTATCCTGGCAAGAGTATCATAGTTTGTTTCCTTAAATGCTTTCAGCTTTGCCTCATGTCCCCGCTCCATATCGGCCATATCTTCAAGCATTTTCTTAGTACCGACACCCGTAACAATTCCCGCATATTTTTCATACAATTCAGCAGCTTTTATTTCCTGCTCAATGGCAAACCGGATTGCATCTTCAAAATTAGTAACCATAGCACCTATCCTTAATCAAAATTGTGGTTAATGAGTATCCGTAATCAAATTAACAACTGTCGTATCGGTAAGATAGTGATGCATTATTCATCGAACAATATTAAAACAATCGCATCACTACCTTTTTTTCAGGACATATTAATAATTTTCCGCCATTATTTCAAAGTATTCTGTCGGATGTTTACAAGCGGGGCATGTTTTCGGCGGTTCAGTACCTTCATACACATGACCGCACTTACGGCATTTCCATTTCACCACCGTATCCTTCTTAAAAACCGTACCTTCCTTAACACTTGCGAGAAGCGTCGTATACCGTTTCTCATGCTCCGCTTCAACATTGGCAATTGCACTATACATTGCTGCTATTTCATTAAAACCCTCATCTTCCGCAACCTGTGCAAATGCGGGATACAGGTCAACATACTCTTCATGTTCACCCGCCGCCGCTGCCGCAAGATTCTCCTCTGTTGAGCCGATAACACCGGCAGGGTATTCTGCGGTGATTTCTACCATACCGCCCTCAAGATATTTGAACATTGTTTTCGCATGCTGTAGTTCATTTTCCGCAGTTTCACGGAAGATATCCGCAATCTGGTAAAACCCCTGTTTGTCAGCTACTTTTGCCGCATAGGTATAACGGTTGCGTGCCTGTGACTCACCGGCAAAGGATTTAAGAAGATTCTGCTCGGTCTTTGTACCTTTAATACTTGCCATAAAAAAACTCCTTTTTTTAAAACAGTTAAAAATGTCTGTTGATTATTTTCTTTTTAAGAAATTGGTTTTTATCCATTGCCAATTTAAATAGAAGTGAAAAAGTGCTGCTGCGACAAATATATAGCCCCCAAGTCCGTGAATAACTTTAAACGACTCATACGATATTTCCTGTATAGGGTCGTGAAAAATACCGGTAAGGGCCTGTGATAAAAATAATAGAATCAAAATTGGATTAACAATTTTAAGTAAAATAGATTTGTTCATTGATTCCTCCCTTCTTCCTGTTTAATGGCATCAAACACCCTTTCCAAGTTCATTTACAAAACGACAATTACTCAAATCACACCTCCTTGTTGGAATTCTTAATGTACCACAGGCGATGCTTCCGAATTAAACGGATTGGTTCGTGCGGCCAGAGAAAACAGATAGGGATAATCCGTTTGCAGATGTTCCATATAATCAAGCCATTGGCTGATTAATAACGAATAAGCACGCTTCATATCGCCGCCAAGGTGTTCCCTGTCTGAATCAGGTAATCCGTCAAGGT
>JAUVGS010000310.1 GCA_030593665.1 Chitinivibrionales bacterium
AATATCCCCGCATGGTGGTAGGCAACCCCTGACTCCCATAAATAGCGCATCTGCCCGAGGCGGTCATACCCTTCAAGGCGGTACTGCGAAATCAATTCCTGCACTATCACCTGCAACTGCGCCCGTTCATCATCTGTCAATAAATGCAGCCGGGTATGATGCTGCGCATTTCGTTCACACGCTTTACGGTTAAAACAGAAATAGAGAATAGGGAAATTTCCCTCTTTGACCACATGACTCACAATTCTTTTCGATGAAGGCTTTCCGCGGAAATATTTTTTTCGTTCGTTAAAATTCTTTTTATACTTTTTGCGCACCCCTTTTAATGTCATTAATCCATATTTCGCATTGAAAAGATAATGGCGCAGGGGAACCGGCCGCTCATCCTCTCGAATTACTTTGAAGGCTGTTTTTCGAACCGAACTCATCCAGGCGGCGAGCTCATTAATATTCGGTACCGTAGCACTCAGACAGAGGAACCGTATCTCCGGGGGAGCGAGAATAATACACTCCTCCCAGACCGTGCCCCGTTCCTCATCATCTAAAAAGTGAACCTCGTCAAACACGACATAGTAGATATCATTAAGCCGCGGTGAATTCTCAAGAATGAGATTACGGAATATTTCAGTGGTCATGATAAGCAGGGGCGCTTCAGGATTTATGGTAACATCACCGGTATTAATCCCGACAATGGCCTCACCAAAACGCTTGCGAAAATCCCGGTATTTCTGATTTGAGAGTGCTTTTATCGGTGCTGTATAAATGACCCGCTTATTCACCTGCAAAGAAACCTCAACCGCGTATTCTGCGATAAGTGTTTTTCCACAGCCGGTTGGAGCTGATATAATTACTGATTTCCCCATGTCAATAGCTTCTACTGCTTCTTCCTGAAATGGATCGAGTGCAAACCCCTGGTAGTTCATAAGCTCCTTAAACCGGTATCATGTATTGATACCGAATTACGTATAGTTTATTCAAAGACTCTGGCAACAACGCGTACCGGAGAGGAATCAGCACGAATCTTTAGTGGAAACGCAAAAACCTCAAATCCGGTACAATCGCATAATGCACTCACATTCGTGAGATTCTCTATTAGTATGATTTTATTTGTCAATAACATCGTATGAATTGTATAGGGATATTTATCAGGTGAAGGGGAATCGAAACCAACCATCTTCACCTTTTTATCTATAAAGAATTGTGCCCATCGTTCATCTAACACCGGATACTCTGTATAATAGGTGTCTTTACCAAACAGTTTGTCATGGCCGGTAAAAAATAAAACAATATCACCCTTTTCGATATCATTTGCATATTCTTCGTTATAGGTAATGATTGTTTCATTATTCGCAGGAATAACTTTGCCAATTCCGATAAAGTGGTTCAGGGGAAGTTGGGAAATACAGGTAGTACTATCTGTCAAATGCATCGGCCCATCAATATGGGTTCCTGCATGCATCCCTATTTCAACCCTGTGATTGTTGTAGCCGTCCTGTTCGAATGTTTTAATTTTCTGCAGTTTTACCGGCAGGTCTTCGGGGTATACCGGCATGCCATTATCAATCCGATGCGTCAAATCGATTATTGTTTCCATTGGGCACTCACCTCCTGCCACACCTGTTCTACAGTAATAGACTGCATACACTTATTATCCTCACATCCCCGCGAGGTGAAATGACACGGCGAGCAATCAACCGTATTGTAAAGTGCAGTACACTTGTTTGATTTTGGTCCGCTTCGCTCCGGCTGTACCGGGCCGAAAAGAACGATCTCAGGAACGCCATAAAAAGCCGCAATATGGGCAGGCCCTGAATCATTACCGATAAACAGACAGGCTCTCTTGAATAATGCAACCAATGCAACCGGTGACGGGTCAACCATGAACCGGGCATTCTCATGTTTCTCAAACTGTTCTTCCATATCACTTTCTGCGGGGCCAAGCAATACAGTCACGCCACAGCCATTTTCCGTTACCTTCCTGATAATGGTAGTATACCGTTCAATCGGCCAGCGTTTATTCTCATATCCTGTTTCGGATCCCGGATGTATAATTACCTCTTTACTTATTTCATTTCTTTCCACTTCCGGTAATAACACATCACATTCATCATACGAAATCTGAGTCATATCCGCTACCAGTTGTATATTCTGTTCCGCTGCATGGACCGTATCAGAGAATATTCTCGTAAAATGATACGCTCTGGTATTCCATTCTTCGTCAGGATATCTGAAACCACCTCTTTTTCTGCCGGTAAAAAGTGCGGCAAGTTCAATGCCGAGTTTAAACACTGCAACAGTGTTTGTTAATGAGAGGTCAAACTGCCTGAAAGGAATGCCGTATAATAACAGAAATGCCAAAGAGCCCTGTAACTGTCTTATGCAGAGATCATCAAAGAGTGCAGAGAGCAGAAAATATTTTCCGCGAGGGACAAAAACAGTCAGTTTGGCATTGGGGTATACCTTTTGTAAAAACCGAATTGCAGGATAGGCCAGAATTGCATCGCCAATACCTCCTGCAATATAATAGGCAATCCGCTTAACCTTTGCCGGATTAACTGTTATATGATCTTTTTTTCTAAAAAGGGCAGAAAAAAATCTGATTATCTTTTTTATTAACCAGCGGAAGGCATTCTTCATAAATGATTATTTCTTTTAGAAAATTGAATATCGCTAGGAGTAAAATAGTATAAAGATAACCTTATGAACAGAAGGAGATTGGAGAGGTTTGGAACGCTTAATTCAGTTATGGTATTTGCAATACTGATGCTTGTATGAGTTTTAAAAACGCGCCCTTGACAAGTAGATTACTATTTTTATTCGCAGGAATTATAGTATAAAAGGAATATTTACCGAACAAAGCCTTTTTTCCCTCTCATAGACCTTGCGGTCGAAAAAAAGCTGATAATCATGTTCAATCCATTCGTTAATCTCATCCATTGAGCGTATGGATTGAGGTAGCGGTTCATTCTCAATTACAGGTAGATTTAGTTCATTTTTTTGGTTTTTTTTCATTTTTCACACCTGCCGCTTCAATAACTCTCTCATACAAATCCATCACGTTATACTTTCTAAACATCTCTTTGATACCCTTTTTCGCAGGATCAATGGCATTGGCAGTCATTAGCTGGACTACATCCGGAAAGTCCTTAAGTTCTCTCTTTTTATTTCCTGATATAGAATGGAGCTTCATTGCAATAAGGTGTTTAGTTGAAGGAACAACAAACGGTTCACCGGCTATAGAAATTTTTTTCCCGTTATCAATTAGCTTCTCTACAGTCTGCCGGTCGCTGATAAGAAAATCAAGGTCCCGCAACCCATGTTTTCCACTCTTGAATTGCACAAATGATTCCTGCCGATTAAAAACTGAATATCCCGCTTTAATAATATCCGGTTCAATCCTGGAGAAGTCACTTGCGGTGACTAAGAAATCAATATCAAAAGTCATCCGCTGAACCTTGTTTGCTATAAGCGCATAGCCGCCGACTAAAACACTCTGTACTTTATGCCGGGTAAATAGTAAGGAAAGGAATTTAAAAATTGGGTAACCTGGCAATGAGCCACTTTCAAGGTAGCATGGAGGCTGCCCCGAGAAAGATATAGCCGTATCACTCGGTAGTACGTGGGAGGATTGACATCCCGTGTTTACCACGACGA
>JAUVGS010000134.1 GCA_030593665.1 Chitinivibrionales bacterium
ATTTCTATATCACCTTCTGATTCTACAATAAAACCAGGCCGGACACTTCCATGTATAACTACATTCCCGGTATATTTGATATTTCCCACACTGAAATTGACATCACCGGGAATATTGAGCATCTCTCCGACACAAATCAAGCCACCGTCCATGCAGACGACACCTTCTTTACCAGCCGTCAAGTACTGGCCGTCATTTGAGATGTTAGTATTTTTTCCGGCGGGGAGTTTTACATCATTCCCCATGTGAGATTTAATTTCTTCTCCCAGAACACTTCTTCCCGGTTTCCCTTCTTTGGGTGGTATACGCTTGGCGAGAACCTGTCCATCTTTTATTACGACAAATGTTTTAATATCCCTGTAATCAGTCCTGCCGAACTCGTCAACTTTCGGTGCACTGTCCGGATTTAAATCAACCTGTACTTCAATCTTCCCGTCAATGCCTTCTTCAGCAGGTATTCCTTCCGCAATTATAATTTCCGTATCATACGCTGCATCCGCAATGAAATTTTTAATAGTATCTTCCTTTATACCATTCTTTATACCATGCCGCATTAATGAATAACGTATCATACGCTCGGTTGGTTTTATCCCAGCCACAATAGACTCGGAATCTATACTCATTGTTGCTTTGAGAGGGGTTACTACTTTGATAGAAACATACGAATCGAATTGTATATCATAAAATTCAAAAGGCGGGCCAATTTTTTCAAAGTCACCTTGCGCGCGGTCGAATACACTACGGATTGCTTCAAGGTCATAATTGACCACAAGTGCAGTTTCCAGTACTCGTTCCAAAGCACCGATCTGGAGTTGACTTTTTTTCGTCTTGTCAACTTTTATATACACGCCATCTTTCCGCTCGTCAACCTCAAAAAATTGAGAGAGTGGGTTTCCCATAGTATGATTCCCAATAAAAAAGGTGTGGTGTTTACCAGCCTATTGGCGATTTTCTCGGTCTTTGATAATTTCAATCCTGTAATAAGGACAACTTTTTATATAGAATGCCTTAACTATATCATTTTATGTATTAATGATACTTAATTATACTATCGAAATATATCCAAAACAAGAAAATTAATTATATGGTACTAAAAAGTGATTCTATGGCACGAGCACATTGTTGTGCCCCATCGGAATGGATCTGTACCGGTGTCTCTTTCCAGATAATTTCCTGTAATACCCTGCCCCATTTGAGAGCATAAAAATCTCCTGGAGAAACGCTATAGCCGTGTCCCCATTCCCTCACGGCACTTTCAAGGAAAGGATGTTCAGCAAAATTATCTCGCGGAACATATAACAATGGGATCCCATTGCAGAGGCAACCCGAATAAACACCATATCCTATTTTCGCTATCATCACATCAACCGAGGCAAAAAAATCCTGAAAGGGAAAATCAACTTTATCAAATAGATGAAAATTAGAAGGTGAGCCCGGAAGAGGATAGTCTCCGAAAAATTCCCATTCACTGAACGTCTCAAGATATTTCCAGGGAATAGTATCCATACCAAAATTCCCGGTATATATCAATCCTATCTTTTTCGACGGTTCTATACCATAGTGTGCTTTAATCTCTTTTTTCCTATTCGTACCTTTCGTTCCAACAACCGGAATATCTTCCCGTCTGTTAAAACAGTTCATGGCATTTGAAGGCAGTAGGGAAAGCAGGAGGTCGGTCATCTGATACTGCTCTCTGATCTGAACCAAATACGGTTCAAACTCCGGCATTTCCGACAGGTACGGCTTATAAATATCATACCACGAGAAATTGCTGACCGCGACAGACGGAATACCTGCTTCTTTTGCAACGGCACAAGGAAACGGTGCAATATCAGTAACGATACCACGTACCTTATGTTCACGACACCATGCCACTTCACTGTCAAGCAGCGTTTTATTTTTATCCGCAATCTTCATATAGGTTTGCAAAGTTTCTCTGATATTGACCGTAATACTATCCGACTGAATACAACCGCAATCAAATACCTCCTGGGTGTAATTAAACGGTATGGCTAACTCTTCCTTGAAAAACTGCTCGGGCAGCATCGTCCTGACGGTTAGAGCCATTTTATCCGAAAAAAAATTGCAGATGGCACAGGAGCGGACACCATGGCCATAGCCATGTGAAGAGATGTAATAGAGAATATGCATTTTATGCCTTTTCGTAGGGTTCGATATGAATCACGGCATCTATAATTTGAGGGCCTTCCCGGAGGAGTTTCTTCTTTACTTCACCGGAAATATCGTGTGCCACTTTTATTGAAAATGAACTGTCTACCTGAATATGCAGGTCAATATATATACAAGCACCCACTCTTCTTGAACGGACTGCATGGACACCACGGACATCATCTATCTCTTTTACAAGCTTTACAACTTGCAAAATCCCTTCCCGTGACAAACCCCGATCAGTTAACTCTTCTAATGCGGGTTTGAGAATATCCCACGATACTTTTAAAATCAAAATGCTTACAACAAATGCACCGATATGGTCTATAAATGCCCATTGAGGATACAATGCCGCAATTGCTGATGATACCAACGCAGGAATGGAACTGATTGCATCGGAACGGTGATGCCAGGCATTGGCAACAACGGCAGGTGAATTTGTTTTTTTGCCGACAACGATTGTCCACCGGTACAGAATTTCCTTGAGTATCATCGAAACAAGCGCACCGATGGAAGCAAATAATGCAGGCTGCCGCACATGCTGGTCACGAATAGTAACAAGCGCGTGATATCCTATACCCAGCGCACCTGATAGCAGCACCCCACCTATAAACAGTGTCACTATTGCCTCTATCCTCCGATGGCCGTATTGATGGTCGGCATCAGCAGGAGCAGTCCAGTATTTAACTCCCATAAGCAGTGCCACATCAGTTGACAGATCCGACAAACTATGAACCGCATCAGCCACTATCGCCTGGCTGGCTCCCAAAATACCCACGACAAATTTTAAACCTGATAAAAAGAAATTGGTACACAAGCCGACAATAGTAACCTTGCGAATTAACCTGACATCATCTTCAGTCGTCCGGCAGCATGACCCCTGAGTAACAAATTTATCCGCTGACATTCTTACTTCCTTTATTTGCCATTGTCTTCCAAATCAGCAATCCCATACTGCCGATAATAAACGCTTCGCCAACACTGAAACTAAACCAGTTAAACCGAGTGGGTATATATTCAGCCAGTACCTTTAAAAACCGTTCGTTTATATTTATTGCAGAGATTTCTGTAAGGAACCCTTTACGAATAATGAGTACACTATAGTCCCGGATAAAGGTACAGAATATGACAAACGCTCCAAAAAGAAGTAACGCCCACTCAGTTTTCTTCATAATTATTGTATACCCTTTCTCTTGAAAGAAAACTATACATCCTGCAAGGGCAATCATTGTCAGGGAACATATAACAGGGGCAAGTACAGGCCCCACCCATGCAACGGGAATGAGAAAGAGAATATCCCATGTCAAGAGTGACTCCGGCCAGTTCACCATAAGTTTGAGTCCGACATAATAGAAAATATCCCACACGCCGAAGGTATAAATAAAATAGGCAAACCATTGCAGATAATTATTTCCTGCGAGAACTGCCACACAGACAAGCATGACAAGAGTGGTACTTTCGCGTACCAGTTCAATCAAAAGGATCGTTACGGGAATAGTACTGAGCGGAAAAGAGAATCCCTCGGGATAATAAAGCTTTCGAAGGTAGACAACCACGACAGCTTCTAAAAACCCCATGGCTATGCTGAAAACACCTACCGTGATAAAGGTATTACACGCACTTCGCTTTTCCACAGCACAGCCTCCATCATTGAGGTCGCTCTACTTTCTTCGGCGCGGTTAACACATACAATGCCGGTATTATAAAAAAGGTAAGTAAGGTAGAAACTAAAATACCTCCGATTGCGGTAATGGCAAACGGTGCGCGAAACTTACCACCCGCGCCCAGTGCCAATGCCATGGGAAGCATTGATATAATAATAGCAAGATTTGACATGATAATAGCTTTTAATTTCGTACCTGCCGCTTTTACAATAGCATCAATCGCAGACATACCAAACAGTTTTCTCTGCTGCCGGGCATAATCAATAAGTAATATCGCATTGTTAACAACAATACCGACAAGCATAACAACAGAGAGCAATGAAATCATTGAAAAAGAATTACCCGTTAGAAATAGAGCCCAGACAACACCCACCAGGCCAAGGGGTAAGGTAAGCCAGATAACAAACGCCATTGATAACGATTCAAGCAACGCCACTAAAAGCATATAGGTTAAAGCCACTGCAAGTCCGCCTGCGATAGCCAGTTCTCCAAAAGACTCTTCCATCATCTCCTGGTCACCGCCAAACCCAATTTTATAACCGGGTTTCACGTCTAATTCTTTAATACGTTTACTGATCTCCTGCACCTTGGCACCGCTGGTACCATCGGTAACATTCGCCAGCACCTTTACCATACGCTGACGATTCTTCCTCGTTATCGAAGATGCACCACCTTCATACACGACATTGGCAATTGCCTTTACCGGTACGGGCCCCTTCTGGGTCATGATCTGAAGATTTTCGATCTTTTCAGCGGTATTCCTGTCTTTTGGGGCAAGCTGGACCCGAATCGGATACTCCTCACCCTTTTCACGATACACGCCTTCATCATACCCGGACAGGATAAAACGCATAATGCCACCAAGCATCTGTACCGTTGTAGCGGCAGCGATATTGGGACTTAATCCATAATGTTCAAGACGATCGCGGTCAGGTATAATTTTTATTTCCGGCTTTGCACCTTTCCATGAGGTATTAAAATCAGTCAATCCGGGAACATCTTTGACAATCCGCATTACCGAATCAGCAAGCGCAAGTATTTCATCCATGTCATCACCCGTCACCTCAACGACAACGTCTGCTTCAGACGGACCGCCCATATTAGAGGCTTCCTTCACAACAATGACCGCATCAGGCAGATCTGCCAGCATCGGGCGTATTTCCTGCACAATGTCAGCAGTACTCTTTTCCCGCTCTTCTGCATCAACCATCTGTAGTGTTACTTTACCGATGTTCACCCCCGCATTTAAATCAGAACCACCTAAACTCGATGCTATAGTATTAACCTCTTGTATCTTTCTTACCCGCGCTTCGATAGTGTTAACTGTTTTATCAGTAACCGAAAGTGGTGTACCGGGCGGCAGTTCAACATCTATATCAATGTACCCCTGATCCGTTTGGGGCATAAATTCCGATCCTATTTGCGGTGCAATAAATTTCATTGTACCAACGAGCAACAAAAAAATGCTGATTAACATCACCGCAATAGCACTTTTCTTATGAAGCAATCCATGCAATACTTTTTCATATACGATATCGAGGGTATTCATGAATCGATCAATTATGTTTTGACCACCCTTTTCGACTTTCCGCGCTTTAAGCATACGGGACGCCATGAGCGGCGTTAAAGTGAACGAGAGAAAAAGCGAAGCTATTGTAGCAAAAACAATGGTTAAACCAAGTTCTTTGAAAATACTTCCCGTGATACCACTGGTTGTCGCAATGGGAATAAACACTGCCAGGTTGGTCATCGTTGACGCTAAAACAGCCATCATGATTTCCGTTGATCCGGTACGAGCAGCTTCATGAACAGGCATACCGGTATTTCTGTGACGAACAATATTCTCTATAACAATAATAGCATTAGTTACGAGTATACCGACCGATATGCTCAGGGCCATCAGGGTAACCATGTTCAGGGAAAAACCCATTGCCTTCATCCCGGCCAGCGCCATTATCAGGGACACCGGCATGGTGATCGCAGCGATAATCATCAGCTTCCAGTCAAAGAGGAATAGCAGAAGAATTAGTGCAGTCAGTGCGATACCCATGAGGATATTACCATAGGTATCCTCCACCGTGTCACGAATAAACCCGGAGCGGTCCTCTGCAATATTAATGACATATCCCTGTGGCAATTCTTTGTTCAGCCTGTCAATTTCCTTTAGAATCCGATCGGCGACCTGTACGGTATTTGCATCAGGCCGGCGGGTAATAGCCAGTTGCACTGCTTCCCGCCGGTTAAAACGCGCGCGCTCCCGAACTTCTTTATACGCATCCTTTATATCGGCAATATCCTTCAATTTTACCGTATACTGGATCGGATCCTTCCCCATTTTCATAACGGGAATTCTGAGATTGGCAATCTCATCGACACTGATAAATTCACCCTGTACCCTGACCGTATATTCTCTGTTTACTCCCGTGACATA
>JAUVGS010000221.1 GCA_030593665.1 Chitinivibrionales bacterium
AGTGTCCAGTCAATATCATTATCATCACCCTGTCTCCAGTGTTTTGAAAAGCCGGCGGTACCGGTATCCATGTCGAAATTCTGTGTGTAGGGAGCGTTTATAATGAGGTCGGGAATAATCTCAAAGGAATCGTTGCTCTCATCCAAAAGAGCGGTGTCAAGCGCCGTTACTTTAATTATATATCCCGCACCGGTTTGGTAGCTGTCGGTTATAACCCATGTATACGCCCCGGTTGGCGGCGCGGAATTGTCAAATGTTTCAATGAGGTTGTTGTTTTGATACAGTTCCACTTTTACGTTTCCCGTTACATTGCCACTCCATTTTACCACACAGGTATCAAACTGTTCCACTTTTCCGCCGTTGGGAGTAAGAACGAGCAGAAAGGTTTCTTTACAGCATGTGTAGATACCCATGGAAGGGTCACCGTAAAGAACAAAGGGAACACAGTTGTTCCAGCCCGATGTTGATAAACCTCTTACATAATTAAGCGCGTCACCTATCGTTGATGTATCTGTAATTATTGCTTTACCGAAGTGATATGCCCAGCCCCGAATTCCGCCGGCATTTTGAAACGGCATCACGTTAGGAACATAATATGAATTATTTGTCGCGCCGACAGCGCCTATTCCGCAATTTTTAAGAATAGAATATGCCACGTTGCTGGGAGTGGTTACCGTTGCGTTTAAGCAGCTTCCGCAGAATACCATGGAGGGTTTGTCATTTCCAATTTTTCTTGTATGGGGAGAAGATACTACATACTGTGCCGATATGGATGAACCGTGAGTCGCCCACTCAACAAGACCGTATGAATTATTTTTCCACTGGTTTGTGAAAATTTCATAACTTATTCCGATTTTGTCCGGTGTACCGCTCGGTTGACCGTAATCGGTGCCGTAAATCCTGTAGTCTGACCATACCGAATTCGCGGGAACTATTATGTCGGTATGCATTGCTTCAAACAGTTTGTCCCCCAGTGTCTGCGCGTCCATGCCACCTGCGCCGAATAAAGCGTTGGTACGCCATTGAATTTCATCCTCTCCGGCCAGTTCATAAGCCGCTGTTTTCAGGAGTATATTATCGAGGGCATCGATATCACCATATACCGGAATGCGGCCCGTGCTCACCTCGCATTGCCTGTCCGATTTCGGCTCCCCGGTAAGCTGCGCATAACAGATGTCCGCCGGCGCATCCGCATTCCCCGTCATTATCATCATGGGTACATCCCCGTTATCCGGAATGCCGTTGCCAATCAGAAGAACATATCGTATGCCTTTTGACAGATAATTCTGCTGCAACCATGAACGAATATTATCTGCCGCAGAAGCTCCCGTACCTCCGCCCCATTCGCTCTCTGTAATTACCTCCACATCTATACCGCGCAGTCTCTTTGCATCGATAAAAGTCGAAAGACTATTCGATTTTTGCTTAATCCTATTGGTTGTTATTATTACCATCTTGTCGTTTGCCAACCTGTTCGACGCAGAAGGATAAAACCTGAAAACATCAGCGTAGTTCACAACCGTTTTTTCCATAGATTTTAATATTCCCCGATGTATCAAAATGTTTGAAGCAATCCGTTTGCCGCTGGTTTCCACTTCCCATGAGATAGTAAGATTACAGTGTGTTATGATATTAAGATCTTCTGATACGGGATTATAACTTCCCAGGTAAACCCTTATGTCAATCAGTTTGAATATGCCGAGATAACCTGTTTCTATTATTTCCACGTCTTTTCCCGGATAAAACCCGTTTTGGGAATAGACGTCAATATCCCTGCCGTTTACAATATTTCTGTCTTTGGGCCAGAGCAGTCTGTTACCCGTTGCAAAAGGCATTGCCGTTGGCAGCGTTTTTTTTCCTACGTATTTTTTCATTACATCGGTAAGGCGGACTTTTATACCGGCCGGATCTGCATCGTGAGGCAGAAGCACGGTCGTTGTGTAAACGGGAAGAAGGGGTGTTCCGGGTTCTCCCCAGGCCTCAAAATTACCGGGATAGGTTATTGTCCGGGGGTGGACAATACGTTCGATATCACCACCGCTTACGGGGATTGTTATTGACGCATGGGATAGCGTAAAAACCGACAAAAAAAGTACAAACACAAAAAATATTCTACCTCGGGGCGTAATCATATTTTCTCCATGGTAAGTATTTTTATTTTCATATAGACACGGAGGATTTGTCACATTGACTTTTACAGGTCAAAATAAAAAACTCGTGCTGTTGAACCATCAGAAACTTTTTATTTTTACTCATAAACGGGCGCATCCCGAACCAACCGAACGGAAAAACCATACCCGTCAAAAGTGTTGAACCGGTAAAGAGCAGGCCAGATGGAGTAGAGATTACGGTAATACGACATCCCTCCCAGCGTAGTGGTGCTCCACCAATACGTGTTGTTGCCAATGTAGTCAAAATATCCCACGTCGCTGCGATACCCGGCAGTTACCGCTGAGAATCCAGAACCGTTATTGGCTGACATATTATCGCCTGGGGCGCCGGCTGCGCTTGATGATTCCCATCCTGTTTTTGCTGCCATTGATTTTGCTATCTTACATTCTGATGTTGTTCCATCCCAGTTATACCCGTTTGCTACCAGATAGTCATCCAGTTCCTGCCATTCATAATCCTGGGGAACATGCCAGCCTTCGGGGGCGAGTTTTCCGGAATTCACCGCGAGCCAATTGTAGAGTGCGCCGAGTCTTACTATACTGTCGGCGTTGGTTATGTTGGCATAATGAGAGTAAGCACCTATAGTATCGTCAGACCATTCGGTATCGTCGGTTATATGGGTGATTGGAGTGCCGTCATTGTATTTTGTAGTTCGTAAATTTTCAACCGTCCATACCTGATTCCCGATTATTATGGCGTTGTATACATTGCTGTCGATGTCGGTTACGGTTCCCGCATCCTGCAATATCATTGTTATCTCTATGCCGCTTGTGTCGGGATTTGTCACATTCAGCCTGCAATTCAGATACCCGGCTTTGACCGCTTTGACAACGTCATCGATAGGGAGTTGATGTACTCTCATTTTTGCCACAGGTATTGAAGACGCCTCGTTATTGGTTACCGATCCGCCGAAGGATATATCACCAATTGAATTACTTTTTAGCAAAAATTCCCTGCTGCCGGTTTTTATCTTGTGAAAATAGACGCCCGAACCCACAGGGGACAACGATATGACATCTGTTCCGGGATTCACTGTTTTTTTTATTTCGGAAATGACTTTTCCCCGTACCGTATAGGTGGTAATTTTCATATCTGTTTTTGTTGCGGCATTAATGTAAAGCAGACCATTTTGAATATCCGCTGAAATCCTGCCGGGAAATGATTGATTGGGATAATCATTGATACCGACGACCGTGCCGATAAGCGCAAATGCCCCGTCTGCTTCTGTTGTATCACTATAGCCATAATTTTCAAGCATTACCACCGCATCCTCTATTGCCGCGCCGCTCAAATCGACTACTTTTCCACTGATATCAATGTTCTGGGAAACAGAGAGTGAAATGGTTACTGTTACCGCTAACAACATCTTCGTAAAATTCATAAAAATTCTCCTGATTGAAATAAGAAAGTTAAAAACTGACGCAGCGTAAAAATTATAAAAGCGGCATTATATCCCTCTCCGGATTTTCGAATAATGCCGCTGTTGACCGATAAGAATCAGCGTGTCGTGTGTACAAATAATTAAAAAAACTATTTGATTATAATATTCAACGTCTTACTGAAACAATAGGCACTTATTTTGCATATATAGAGCCCGCCGGCCAGATTGTTTTTTATCCGGCCGATGTTGACAGAATAGGTACCGGCATTCATCTCTTTGTTAATAAGAGTAGCGCTTAGCCTGCCCTGCGGGGTGTAGAGTGTCAGTGATACATGTTGAAAAAGAGCATCTTTCTCAGGAATTCGATACAACAATTGTGAACCGCTGAAAGTAAGATTATAGCCCCTCGAAGAGGCGATTGTATTTTTTGCGATATCGGTTGGAGCATCATGCGAGGTCCATACCGTACTTCGCCATTTCCCTTTGTTTTGACCGTTTTTTATCCAGTCGTAGGTGCCCTGCTGAAATTCTCCTGTATTTACCGGCCACGGATTCATGATATAGAACATATCATTCTCATAGCCGTACAGGTCCACAAAATGACCGCCGCCATTAGTCCAGCCCCAGTCAACAACAAAGGGATGTTTTGCGTCAATGGCGGATTCCATTTTATCTACCGTAACAGAATCAGTATCAAACCACGTAGCACCATCATTGTCACAGTTAAAATGATCGAGAATCTTAACGATAGCCTTATTAGGCATAGGCTGGTTATTGCCGCTGGGGACCGCTACCTTAGCACATTGTGTTTGAGTACATTCTATGTTATAATATTTCAATAGCCCCTCCGAAGATGCGGCCCAGCACCACGATGACTTAATTTGAGGACATAGTGTAAAGTTAAGAATTTCTGCATAGTTATTTACTACAAAAAGAAGCAGAGCAGCTAAAAAGAGTTTTCGTATTGAGTGTTTCATACTACCGTTCTCCTTTCATGATTTTGTCAAGTTTTTGACGAAAAAACTGAAGAGTCTG
>JAUVGS010000098.1 GCA_030593665.1 Chitinivibrionales bacterium
TGACCCGGGAAGGAGCAGACAATCATACCTGTCAAGTGGCTTCGGCTGTGAAAGAAAGTGTACCTCTACCTGGGGTATTCGCTGCAAAACATGAAAATCCGTCCAGTTGGAAATACTTGGCAATGCAATTACTGCAATTGAAATATTCTCAGGATCAGGTTTTCCCTTTGGATCAAGCAAATGCAAAAGCGGCATACTATCTTCTGCATCAAATAATATATCATTAAGGAATGGAATAATTCCCACCACCGGCAGACCGGTTTTCTGTTCAAGCAGCTTTTTCCCTGACTCGAAAAAAACAGCTTCACCATGGAACTTATTAATTATAACACCTTTAATGCATTTACGTTCCCTCTCCGGCAGAACGGCAAGTGTTCCAACGACCTTGGCAAACACTCCGCCGGTATCAATATCAGTCACCAGGACAACAGGTGCTTCTGCCTGTAAAGCGGTACGGAAGTTAACAAAATCACGCGACATGAGGTTTAGCTCAGCACAAGACCCGGCACCTTCAATTATGACATACTCATATATATTCATCAATCGTTTCAGGCTCTGGAAAGCTTTCGCCGCACAATAGTCGGTTATCTCACCGGCATACTCTTCAGCGGACGCGTCTCTCCAGACAGTACCATGAACTATTATCTGTGAGCCATGCTTTGATGACGGTTTAAGCAGCACCGGATTCATATCAACATGCGGTTCAATATACGAAGCCTGTGCCTGGACAACCTGTGCCCTCCCTATTTCCCCACCCTCTGGGGTAACCCATGAATTATTTGACATGTTCTGGGCTTTAAACGGCGCCACACACTTACCCCGATTAGCAAGCACTCTGCAGAATCCCGCAGTAACAATACTTTTTCCGACATTTGAGCCGGTTCCCAAAAATGCCAGGGTTTTTGTTTTCATAACACTATTAAAAATACTCTCTGCTTTATTGTCCGGAAGTGAACATGTTTATTAAAGTGGGTAAAAAAAAACTGCTCCCGGGTAGTATTTACTCGACAACAGTTTTAATGATTTTATATATCGGAGTAATTACCGTGAGAGTATAAAATTCTTTGTGGCAGTTTTACCATTATTTTCCAGGCGCAGGATATAGCAGCCATTTCCAGCCTGCCGGCCTGATGCATCCATTCCATCCCATATTATTGTATTGCTCCCAGCCGCCACTTGTTTTACCATTTTCCCGCCAACATCATAAATACCGCCATGTACATGCCCCTGCATGGAGTGCGAAATTATAAACCGGCCATGCTGCTGCCGGATCACCATTTTCGAAGCCGGTTTTTCCTGATTGGATACAATACCGGTCGGATTAACCGGCCAGAGCTTAACATTGAGCACCGTAGCCTTGTCGTCAGTCACCTGGACATTCTTGAACGTTCTGGATACATAGTCATCATGGGAAAAAGTAAGCGTATAGGTACCTCCCTTAATCGGACGGTAATAATCGCCATGGGTATTTTTTGTATACACTTCCGAACCGTCCCGATCATGGTTTTCCACGAAAATTTTAACACCGCTTATCGGCTTATTGGTATTATTAATGGTTTGCGAATCAACAACAGTGCCATTTATTCCATACAGGCTCTGCTCAATATAATGAAGCCATGACTTATGCAGGTAGTTCCAGTAGGTCGGTAAAGATGAAGCGTCAACCATATAGGTATTAGCAAGCTCCACAGTAACCTCTCTGAAACTTTTATAATAACTCAGATAATCCATTCGTGAACCATATATGATATACCAGTTCCCACCATTGGTAACGCCGTTATCCATGTCATCCATATAGTTACTTGGACTGACATCATGCACCTCATCAACGAATGCCCGGCATACATACTGCCACCAGTTATCATCAGCATGGGATTTCTCATTAAGCGTCCATGTGTCAAAGGGGTAGTTAAGCAATTCAGCGCCACTATGATGATTGGCAGATATGACAAAGGAAAGAGAATCGGAGAGTTCCATGAATGAAACAGCCTCAGGCTGCCACTGGTTGCCATCAGGATGTTGCCCCTCTTTAGGATTTGGATAATTTCTATTCAGGTCAACACCATTTGCGTTGGCTCTCACCGCCCCACCAACAGTATGATCACCCGATCTATAGGTACCATCGGGATTTTCATCCGGCATAATCCAGATCTCAATATTATCAACCAGGTTTTTCACCTCTGCATCTGAGGAATAATTTGAAAGCAGGTAGTCGATAAGCCGGAGGAAATTAACATACGCGACTGTTTCATTCCCATGCATCGTTGAAGTATACATGAAACGCGGTTCAGGTTCATCAGTATTGACATTATCCGAGATTATTGCAAAAAGCTGTTTTCGATTTTTTACTGTAGTTCCGATTGTTTCAATCCTGCAAAGATCAGGATACTTCTTTTCAAAATCATACATCATTTCTTCATAGGCGCCATACGTAGGATATGAGTCCCAACTCTGCCGGATTTCTTCCGGATTATCAGACATACGCAGACCTGTTGCCAGTTCATTGGGATGTGGCTGCACTTCGTAATAAAGTCTCTGATCAAGAAACCGTTCGAATTCCTTTTCGTTCGCATACGCATAAACAGTCAAGTTATCAACTTTACAAATTGATATTTCTGTGGTAAGTTGTTCTATCTGATCGGCATTATCAACAAAACACTTGAAACAAACCTCCCCGTTTTTATTCAGGTATTCCAATACCTTCGTATCCTTAATAGCGGAAGAAAACACTACACTTAACATACAAATTACCAATAATAAAACCTTTAAACAACACTTCATAACACCCTCTCTTTAAGAAAAGTCATTATCGGAAAAAATAAAAATGCTTACTATAGAAATGGGAGGCCACACTTCCTCCCCAATGAATTTCATACCCTTTAACAATATAAGGGCATGTTGCATTTTATCTAAAATATGCAATGTTACCAATTAATATACGAAAAATAACACAAAAAATCTTTGAATATTTTAAAATATTAGGAGTACATCAAATATTATTCTCATTTCCACGATTATATGTAGGATTTAAGTAACAGTATGTTAAGCAGACGGGCATGGGAATGACCATTCTGCTTCTACATAATGTTATCCAGGGGCTATCGTACTTGCCCACAGGGATAACTTCTCAATAAGTTGAGATAAAAAAGTCTGAAACGTTCTCAAATCGCTAATAGAGGCAATTTATGAAAATAGGCCTCAAGTTATTGAGAAGTTACGAATTTAACATAAAAATGATACTAACTCTTTCAATTCAGCCGAATAACCATAGATTGAAAAGTATTATCAGCGGATCAGAATAATCCTTCCACCGGCAACAGTAGTAATACCATACGTGTAATAGTAATAAAGCCCGCCGGGAAGGAATCCTCCTGCATTATCTCTGCCGTCCCACGTTAGATAATTTAACAAATAAGAATTCGCCCTGATAGTCCTGACAACCTGCCCTGCATTGTTATAAATAACCACTTCACTATTTCTCATATCTGGCATAGTTATATGAAGTACAGTAGAGTGAGTAAATGGGTTCGGAGAACACCAGGTTGCAGGTGCTTTTAATGTATTCTTAACAGGATGAAACTTACTATCCATATTAGGATCACACTCAAAGGCCCCGATGTCAGGTACTGCATCGGCATATCTATCCTTATAACTCTGATGTTTAACATATTCGAGCTTTGGTGAATGTTCAGCGATACACTCCTGTGCCGGCATTGTGGCGCCACTTTTACAGGGTGATGTTACCAATAAACGAAAATCCTGTTTTGCAAAGTTCAGAAATCCCGGCTCAGCGCCGGTGATATTTGACCCGCTGTCATTCACATTTGCATTTTGGTCAGTATGACTTTTCACCCATCCGGTATTCAGCCAATTATTCCTTAAATCAATGGCCTTTCCTGCAGAATCGACTATAGCCAGATGTGAGCCTGATGCGGTCACATATATGGAATTATTTCTTACATCAGCGGATTCGTCATCTGAAGAGAGCCGAAGAAGGGTGGTATTGTTTGACCGGGTGGAAACAATCGTATTATGATAGAAATAGAGCATGCCTTTACGGAAATTCTGCAAGGAATCATAATCATCCCCGCCATAATGGCATATCTGGCTGTTTCCCGCTTTATCAGGCTCAATAAGAGTATTTCCATACACAAATGTCTTTGCATAGGCAGGATCGAATACAATATGCTGATGATCGCTCTGTACCAGATCAAGTTGCCGGTTACCTCCCTCAATCCAGTTATACCGTATTACACAGCCGGATGACCGATCCTTGAGATTGTTCCCCAGGCAACCATCACGCAGTGGACCGAATCTGTTATACTGAAAAGTTATTCCCTGTGATTCAGTATAATTGTTATGTTCATAGATGCTGTCCTCATGGCCGTTATCATAGATATAACAGGCTTCAACCAGTACATCTTTTGATTGAGAAGCTGAGAACAACCCGTTTCCACAGTCACGCAGCACGCAATTCCTGATGGTAATATGCTCGCCCTTTTCAATATACACGGCTGCTGCGTTTTTGAAATAATTGGTAATGCCATACCGCCCGGTAAAAGTATATCCTTCACGCGCGCTTTGTATATCAAGATTTTGCAGCACGATATATTCCGGCATGATATCTGCCGGATTATTTGCGCCACCGATCTTTATCAATCCCCGCTCCTCATTCCAGAAATTGAACTGTGTATCGGTAACAGCCTCATTGCCGTCTATTACCGGTAGTTGCCCCTGATTATCAGCCACACCACTGATCACTATCGGATCATTCGCAGTACCTTTCAGACATATAACCCATTTCTCTTTGTATGGCTCACTACGGTAGTGAATCAGGACAGAATCTCCCGGTAGTAAAGCACCCCAGGGGACGTTGCCGATCTTTTCATACGGCTTCTGCGGGCCGATTTCATAAACCGCGGCGCAAAGGCTGAGAGCTGCCACAAATACAACAGAAACGATAGAGGTATATACTTTTCTCATACAATAAATATACTACATTTCTGATTAATTACATTCAACTACGATAGAAACTGCTCTCGGTAAGGTGAGAAACTTGTTTAATATACCATAATTTTACTAAGGAAAAACTACATGAAGCATCTATAGGAAATGAGAATTGCTTAATGGAGAAAACGAAGAAGTTGAAGAATGTACTATTATTCGTTCTGTAATACCTCTTTTATTGCCCGTAAAAATTCCTTACTGTTAAATGGTTTCTGAAATGTTCGTTCCACCCCGATATTTTTGGCAATCTGCAGGTATGAAGAACCCGTAAAAGAACGATCTCCACCTGAGATAGCGATTATTTTTATATTTTCATTGTCTCTTTTTGTTTGAAGGATGGTTGACAGCCCATCTTTTTCGGGCATCACAATATCAGTTACAATAAGATCAAAGGTTTCCTCTTCAATAGCCTTTATTGCCTCAACACCGTTCACCGCAACAGAGACATCATACCCTTCCTTTTCAAGTGTATCAACAAGCATCTCGCGCATGTACTCTTCATCTTCAACAATGAGGATCCGAGACATGAGTAACTCTCCTGTGTCAGGTTTTTAACATCTCTCTAATAATCAATTATATGTTCTTGTGGGTATAATTACAAGTGAGAATTATTATTATTTATCAGTCATTTGAAAAGTGGAGGATAGTGACTTTTTTCCATTACAGAGTGCACATTTATTGTTTCGTTGAATAATGAAACAATGCACATCGGAACAATAACCAGATCAAATAAATTCCTACGCTGACCCGGCAAAGAGCACTTTGTAGATTTTCAGCCTATTGTTCTCTAATCTGCAGAAATAGGAATAGCCATGCCCGGTTTCATATTCAGTTTCGGGAGGCATAGGAGTATGATAGATACCCTCGTTTCTCGTATCCTGAATAAAGCTTATGGTTTGTAAAGAAAACGTCTCTCTATGCGGATAGAAGGAAAGCCGAATCGTACCTTCACTATCAATGGTAAATTTGGCGAAACGATTTTCCATCAGGGGGTTAATTACTTTATCATAAAAATTATCTTTTTGAGTTTTTCGAATAGTAACGGATTTAAACCGGTCAGGAACCGCAATGCGGACATAATCTATTGTGTCAGTAAAATAATTTTCTATTAAAGAATCGATTTGTTCATTTATAACCAATCGCTGCATATCAGTAATTGATTTCATTATCTGCTTCATAAGAATATTCCACATTTAAATAATACATTTTTTCTAATATACTATTTTAAGACAGTCGAGTTTAAAATATTATATGAAAGGCGACAATTCCCTGAATACTATACCTGCCATATCTTGATGATTTTCAGACAAAAAAAACATCTCATACTTTCAGTGTCAAATCTTGCCTGCACATATTCTCCCATAGCACCATATACACATTTTTTATTTTAAACCTTGGTCATTCCCGGAAGAGAGGATAAAAAAGTAACACTTTTTTCCCTTAGTGGTGTTATACAGGTGAAGACAATGAAAATCGATATAGAATATTACTACAGGAAATACGGCCCAATGATTCTGAGAAGATGCAGACAGCTTCTCTATGATGAGAATAGTGCCAAAGACGCAATGCAGGAGGTGTTTGTGCAATTACTGCGAAAACAGGAAACAATTACCATGGAGTATCCCTCCAGCCTGCTATACCGAATGGCAACCAATATATCTTTGAATATGATTCGCTCACAAAATCGTCGATCAGAGGTCTCATGTGGAGATACGGTATACCAAATTGCGTCATACGATGAAAATTTCACTGGATCTGAAGCGCACGTTCTGCTGGATAAAATATTCAGAAGAGAAAAACCCTCCACGAAACTCATTGCACTCTATCATTTCGTTGATGGTATGACATTGGAAGAAACGGCAAAAGAGGTGAATATGTCGGTTTCCGGTGTGCGGAAAAGGCTCCGGTTGCTGAAAGAGCGATTACAGTCGGCGCCACAGGCATGTCAGTGAATGGAAAAGAGGAATATAATGAATAAAAAGCAATCCCTGCCTCGCATAACTCTTGAAAGGTACGTTCTGGGAGAACTACCCGCAGAAGAGATGCTGCGAATTGAAAAATTAGTTCAACAGGACACTGCACTACAAAAAAAGGTCGAGTCACTGAGGAATTCAAATGAAGAAATCCTTTCTCAGTATCCTCCCGGACAAATGAATCAGGAAATTGCTTTGAAAGCACATACCCGGGAGGTTCATGAAAATCTTAAAAGGCAGTCGGAAAAGAGTTCTCTCTGGAATATGATAGCGGCTAAACCGGCGTTTGGAGCTGTGCTGACACTTCTTCTCCTTATCGGATTATCACCGGTTATTATCTCGAATTTGCAGAACACTCCATCGTATGAACTTACGCGAATAAAAGGGCTTGCGCCGCATCTTACC
>JAUVGS010000492.1 GCA_030593665.1 Chitinivibrionales bacterium
GATAACAACGGTACCGCCGGACCTGGAACAGGAGTCAGGTTTTACATTGGTATATGGGTCAACTATCATAGAGTTTGAGGCTGAAATGGACGTCCGAAGTCAATTGTCTCAAGTTTCCAGTCATTCGTGGGATTTTACTGCTCAGGAATTAGTGAGTGAAGATGGAGAAGCGCCGCCTTTTGAAGGGCCGGGGAATATTTCCGTTGAAGAGTTGGCAAAGGTGCTCCATGCCGATCCCTATAAGATGTATCATGGTGGAGAACTCGAAACAGAAGAGCTAAAAGCGTGGGCAGATGCAAAACTGCTAAAAAGCCATTTGGCAAAAATAAAGGGAAGGGTACGTTTTTCAGGTTACGCGGGGATTAAGCCTAACAATATTGTAACACTGGAGGGCGTTGGTGAAAGATTCAATGGTAATGCCTTTGTCTCGGCGGTCACCCATCAAATTTATGAAGGAAAATGGTTGACTGATATTGCATTGGGATTGTCGCCGCAATGGTTTTCGAAAAATGAAGATATACTAGACACACCCGCCGGTGGATTGGTACCGGCAATACATGGATTACATATTGGCAAAGTAGTACAAATAGGTGAAGATGAGCAGGACGGGCATCATAGAATACTGGTTAAAATCCCTTTTGTTGAAGAGGATGGTGGAACTGATGCTCAAGGAGTGTGGGCGAGAATGAGTAATGTCTTTGCCGGAGATAACCGAGGGATGGTTTTCAGGCCGGAAATAGACGATGAAGTGATTATCGGTTTTGTAAATAGTGATCCGCGGGATCCCGTTATTTTAGGTGCTTTACATAATAACACTTGTCCCGCTCCAATCGAGGCAAGTGACGATAATTTTGAGAAGGGTATTTATACAAGAGGAGAAATGAAGATTACCTTTGATGATGATAAAAAAAATCTTACTATAGAAACAAATAGCGGCAATAAAATTGTACTTAGCGAAGAAAACGGTGAAATTGCCATGGAAGATGAAAATGGTAATTCTGTTACATTGAATGCCGATGGTATCAGTTTGGAAAGTGCTAAGGATATTATCCTTAAAGCCAGTGGAGATATAAAAGTAGAAGGGGTGAATATTGAACAGGCAGCAAGCGCCAATTTAAAAGTGGAAGGTAGTGCCGGAGCGGAAATCAGCTCTGGCGGGCAAACCGTAGTTAAAGGCTCGATGGTGCAGATTAATTAAAACTGGAGTAGTGGAAAATTATGGTGATTCAATCAGTATACCAATACTTCATTTTTGAATAACATTAACAATATAGAGCAGAGGTTTCTTTGTAATGGGAATGGCAGCAAGAGTCGGCGATATGCATACATGCCCGATGTCAACAGGGCCGGTACCCCATGTCGGCGGTCCGATATTACCACCCGGGTGTCCGACAGTGACAATTGAAAGTATGCCGGCTGCACGGGTGGGAGATATGGCAACTTGTACCGGGCCTCCCGACTCCATAGTCATGGGATCGGCAACGGTTACGATCGGCGGTATGCCCGCGGCCCGTATGGGTGATTCTACGGCACACGGGGGAACGATAATACTGGGAAGTCCGACAGTTGGTATCGGAGGATAGAAGACAGGGCATCGGGATACAAATTAAACTTATTACTAAAAAAAAATGAATATGGATCAACTAAAACAGGAATCATTTCTCGGAACCGGCTGGAGCTTTCCACCTACCTTTTCAAAAGGGTACAACGGGGTACAGATGACCTCTGAGGTGGATGATATTAATAGCAGCCTTGAAATACTTTTATCCACACGGTTAGGGGAGAGAGTCATGCAGTCGAAATATGGCTGTAACCTTGATGTTTTATTATTTGAATCAATCAATACCACGCTGAAGACCTATGTGAAAGATTTGATAAACAAGGCCATCCTCTATTATGAACCACGTATTAAAGTTGAGAAAATATCCATAAACTCTGATAGGAATAACGATGGTTTGCTACTGATCAGAATAGATTATGTTATCAGGAAAACGAACTCACGGCATAATTATGTTTTTCCATTCTACAAAAATGAAGGGACAAGTATTGAAAAATGATTGAGAGTTGTTGCGATATGCCCACCCCTTTAGTGCGGAATGGAACAAGCCAGCCGGAAAGATTCTTGAAGGCTTTAGAGCCGTCATATATAAAAATTGACGAGAAGTCCATTGAAGAGACCGTTGCTTTTGCCTATAAGTATGCCGAACTGATAAATTTTCACGATCGGGATAATAATAAACGGGGTGATTGGAAAGGATTTTTCGAATTAAGTGATACTATAGTACTGGCTATCATATCTGTTACCG